>JAQUBO010000312.1 GCA_028686735.1 Bacteroidales bacterium | reverse complement strand
TAACTACTACTGAAAGATTTAGTATAAATTTTGAGTACGAAAAATATTGTGACGAAGACTATTATGATATCGGATTTGTTGTTTCTAATATGAATTATATGTTTTTTGGCAATAATCTTGGCAATTCTGAGATTAATATTAAAGAGTATAAGAAAAAGGGGAAATATCATGTTAAGATATTCATTGACGACAATTTTTTTAATGAAACGATTTTGTCAATTGGATTTGGTATTTATCGTGATGATGGTACTATCGTTTGTTTCGAAGTTAATACTTTACATTTAAAAATAATTAAAAAGAATGACGATAATGGAGTGGGTTTCTCTACAATTTCAAAAAAATTTGCAATACCACTAAAACCAAAAAATATGAAATGGGAAATAAAAAAATATGACTAAACTTGTTGTGTATTTTAAAAATATGATTAAAATATTGTTAATAGAATAATAATGATTAGTTTTTTTTAAATGAATATGAAACTGTCAAGTTTCACAAGGTTGTTTATATAAATTGACAATTAATAAAACAAAAAGTGGTCAAAATGCACAAAGCTTAAAATACAAAATTTATCTTAGATAAATAAATATCTCGCAGTATTAAAACAAGGTTACATTTTATTAATTGCAAATAAGCAAAAATGAAATAAACAACTATATGAAGAATAAAAAGAAAATATTTATTTCAGCGGAAATCGCATGTCCATTTAGAACACTTGATGCTGCCAAGCTAAAGCACTATTTTACGTTAAATAATTATGAGATAATTGACTCATACAAAAAAGCAAATTATTACATCTATATTACTTGTTCAGCAACTAACCCTATTGTTCAAACAGAACTTAAAACAATACAAGAATTTAATGAACCTTCCTGCGAATTGATAGTATTGGGATGTTTGCCAGGGGCAAATCAGGAAGAACTAAAAAACATATTTTCCGGAAAAGCAATTGCAACAAATAATATTCAAGATATTGACACGTTTTTCCCTGACTTTAAAATAAAGTTTGAGGAAGTTCCAGAGGCAAATCAATTTGATTCTGGTAATTATGTTTTTCTTGACACTAATCCTAATGCATCATTTTTCAAATTGTTGTTGAAATACGGTATGTCGGCTACTTTAACAAGAAAACTACATCGACATCATGATTATAAAAATTTCGAATCTGCAAATGAAGAGGAAAATATAAATGAGACACGCTTTCTGAAAATTTGCTCAGGATGCACCAATAACTGTTCTTATTGCAATATCAGAGAAGCCATAGGGAAAATAAAAAGTAGAAGTATCGCTTCAATAAAATCAGACTATTCCAAATTACTAATTCAAGGAAATAGACTATTTCACTTTGTTGCCGAAGATATTTGCTCTTATGGTTATGATATTAACAGCTCATTAACTGAACTGTTAAATACCTTAAGCGATTTCGACAAAAAGTTTGAGGTAAAGTGGTCACTGGAAGGACTACACCCAACATGGCTGGTAAAAAATCAAAAAGATTTATTCCCGTTTATTAAATCAAAAAAAATTTGGGAAATTACTACTTCTGTAGAACATGGCAGCGACAGAATACTGAGTTTAATGAATCGCCACTACAAAATTAATGATGTGAAGAAAGTACTAAATTATTTAAGAACACTTAACCCAGGCATTAAACTAAACTGCATGTTAATATTGGGATTTCCTTCAGAAACCGAAGAAGATTTTGAAGAAGTACTTGAACTATTAAAATCCATTAGATTTGACGATGTTTTGGTTACTGAATACTCAGAATTCAGTAAAAGAGCATCCTCAAAAATATTCCCAAAAGTTCCTAAAGAAGTTGTTCAAGAAAGACTCAGCAGAACAAACCAAATATTACAGAAACTTAAAACTCCACTAATAATAGGTGACAAATAAAAATACAGATGAATATAACTGAAAAATAAGAGTTAATGGAAATAAATCTTAAAATTATTGACAAGATTTAGATAGAAAAGTATTGCAAACAAGACATTAAATTTTTGTTACATCAAACAAAATATAATAGGAAAAGTATCATGTGATAATGACATAAGTGTTAATTTGTTAAAAAACATGGATGATAAAGATTTTTATGATAACTTAATACTAGACTATAAATTTGATTTAAATAGTAGAAATATTGCTAAAGTAAACAAATCCAATTCAACAATACATATTTAAACTCTAGAATATAAATATTCTAAGAAAACGTTGTATTTTTGAGCAAAAATTTTTACAAAATGCAATGGATTACATGAAACAATTTAGCTCACGCATCATGCCAAGGCTTATTAGAGAAGTAATTAGAAAAATATAATATGATGAAAAAGCTAATTCTCATAAACCCCACAATAGAGGGTGCTGCAATTACATTTAATGAACCTCTTGGATTAGGAATTGTTGCTGCCTTAACTCCTGATTCATATGATGTTGAATTAATTGACGAGCATTTTGAAGATTTCTCTTTTATTGAATGTGATCTTGTTGGAATAACAGCGACAACAGCTTCAATTACACGGGCTTATAATATTGCGAGTCTTTACTTAGAAAAAGGAATTCCTGTAATAATTGGTGGTTTTCATGCGACTTTGACACCTGATGAAGCAATTAATTATTGTACAAGTATTGTTGTCGGTCAGGCAGAACTTTCTTGGCCGCAAGTAATAATTGATTTTGAGAACAATAATCTGAAAAAGATATATGGTAAAACAATAAATAAATGTTCAAGTACTAAAATAATAAAAGCAAACAGAGAGATCTTTCAAAAATACAGATACCCTTCTGCGTCAATAGAAACGAGCCGTGGTTGCCCTAGAAATTGTGAGTTTTGTTCAGTCGCTTCATTTTATAATAGCAATTACTTTGTGCGTCCAATAAACGATATTATTGAAGAAATTAAAACGATAAACAATAAACTTGTCTTTTTTACAGATGATAATTTTATTGGTGACTTAAGTGATAAGGAAAGAATTATTAAATTATTAACAAGTTTAATTCCTTTGAAGAAAAAATGGTATGCTTATGCTACAATAAATATAATTGAACATAAAGACATATTACGTTTACTCAAAAAAAGCGGATGTGTTATGTTGTTTATTGGGTTTGAAACGCTTGATGTTTCAGAATTAGATAATTCCCAAAAAACGATTAATCATCAAATATTAAATAAATATGATCTACAAAAGTGCGTTAAAATTTTGCATAAATATAGAATCTCTGTAATGGGTGGATTTATATATGGATTGGATACAGATAGTGTCAGCACCATGTCTATAAGACAAAAAATAATTATTGAATC
>JAQUBO010000311.1 GCA_028686735.1 Bacteroidales bacterium | reverse complement strand
TAGGTGGTGTTACTGGTATAAAGCACTGTGGGTCAGTTCATTTTTTTGGACTTGTTGGAGGCTATTGGACAGTTTTGTGTGCATATCATAACGCCGAATTGTTTTATCAAAATGGAACATATAGCACTTGCTTTATAACTAATATTGAGACCTCCAATTCAAATTTGTTTGAAATATCACCAAATCCGTTTGATAATACAATTACGATAAATAACCTGTCATTACAAAAATGTCAAATTAAAATTTATGACATTAATGGGAATGTAATCTTTGAAACATTTACTAATGAGACAATATCTTACAATTCTCATGATTTACCTTCAGGAATGTATATAATTAGTATTCATTCAGATTCCCAGATTCAACATTATAAACTCATCAAACATTAAATATTAATATTATGACTATAAAGTATATTCCAATCATTTTAGCCTTAGTTACTTTATCATGTGGTGCATTCTGTCAACAAATTAACATGAATGCAAACTTCTCTTGGACAATGTACGATCATACAAACTCTCCCCTTCCAGAAGGTGGTACGGCTGGTGGTTACCTCGCAGGTTTGGTTGAAGACCAATACGAAAATAAATGGATCGCTTCTAGTAATGGGCTATTTAAGTGGGATGGCGATGTTTGGACACATTATAATTCGGCAAACTCGGGACTCCCTCACGATGTTATGCATTGTATTGCCATTGATGAAAACGACGTAATTTGGATAGGCACTGGTTATGGTGGCTTAACAAGATTTGACGGACAAAGCTGGTATAGCTATGATTACAGCAATTCAAATATTCCATATACTGAGATTATTGCAATTTCAATTAATAATAGTAATGGGGAAATTTGGATTTGTATGTATGGTAGTGGCATTGCCAAATTTAGTGATGACAACTTTACTCATTTTATTACACCTGACTCACCTTGGGAGTTTGACTTGAACTATGATATTGCTATTGAAAACGATACCACGGTATGGGTAACTACTATCGGTGCAGGTCTTGCAAAGTTAAGTGGTAACGAATGGACAGTTTTCGATACTATCAACTCTGAATTGTCAGCAACATCTTCTCTTTATATTGCAATCGACCACGCAAATACTAAATATATTACAACAAATAACGGTCTCTTTATTATTGACGAAGATGGAGAGCAAACGATGTTAGATACAGGTTATTTTGTAAGTACTCAAAGTAAAGCAATTTGGGGCGTAACTATTACTTCAGATAGTAGTGTCTGGATTGGAGGACACAACCTTATTAAATATAAAAACGGAGAATGGCATAACTTTTCATTGAGCGAAATGCAACCATATGCTGAAATTCGACATATATATGAAGGCTATAGCGGTGATCTTTGGGGATGGATACTCGACAAACTATATCTTTTTGAGATAAATACAATCATTCCTGATTACGACAATTCCAATCAAATTTCGGCTTATCCAAACCCATTTAACGATATAATAAAGATTAATAGTTTGGAAAATGAAAATATCGTAAGCATTTTATTATTTGATATGCAAGGAAGGCTGGTTTGTTTTCAAAATAATACACAAGGTGGATCAAGCATAGAAATTAATGGTTCTGCATTAAGCAATGGGATTTATTTCGCTTTCCTTCAAATCAGGGAATCTAAATCTAAATATTATATTAAAATAACTAAAAACTGAAAACCATGAAAAAATTTATTTTTACAGGACTATTGTTTATCTTTAGTATCACAATCTTTTGTCAGGAATGGGTAATGGAACCTGATTCGGCTTATTATCTACCTGTTGAAACAAAAGCCGTATCTTGTAGCCATACATCTTCTACATATCCTGATAGGTATAAAATAATTGGAAATTACATTCCATCATCATCACATCCAACGAAAACTATAAAGGTGAATTTTAATATAATACAGCGTGATGATGGAACTGGAAATTTCTCAAACATACAAACGGATATTAACGCACTTAATGCTATATTTACAACATTTCGAAATCGTTATATTACATTATCTGGACCGTCAGATCCTATTCCTGGAGTAACATCTCTAAGTTTTACTAAATTTGATTTTGAACTTAGTAACATATACTTTTATCAAAATACAACTTTATACAGCAGTAATTCAATTGGGACTTTAAATACTTATGTAAAAGGTTCTCACCCAGAAAGAATGAACGAACTCAATATTTACTTTACTTGTTCCACTGGGTCAACAAATGCTACCATGCCAGGAGAGTTTTACTCAAGTTATGATTTGGGTATTGCTCTTTGTAAGGATTGGGATAATTTCGACCCAGATCTAAGTGCTTGGGCAGTCGGTGGAGGTATTTGTCACGAAATGGGCCATTGTTTAAATCTCACACACCCATATCCAGGAGGTGGTACTGCTTGTTCATTATCAGATATGGTTGCCCAAGAGGGCTGGTTTGCAGATTTATTTGGAGTACCTTTTCCTGGTAACGCGTTTCATCTGACATCAAATTATAATGTTTGTGGAACACCGTGTATAGATTGTCCACCAATACCAATATCTGGCATCTCAAGCCCTTATGACAATTCTTATCAATATTCAGATCGTGTAACTAATAATTTTATGGGAAACCAGTGGAATCATAGACAGTATCTTTCTCCGAGTCAAATAGGCAAAGCACATAGAGCCGCTTATTTTTCTGCTTTAAGAAGATATGTGGTAGATGATTGCTACGATCAAAATAATCCTTTTATCGTTGATAGCGATGAAATTTGGGATTTCAATATGAGAGTATATCAAGATATTATTGTTCAAGATGGTGCTGAATGTAACATTATGTGTCATGTTGAATTACCTTATAATGCTAAAATAATTGTAAAAGATGGAAGCATACTTATTGTTGATGGAACCATTTCTGGAGTAAATGAAACCCTATGGCAAGGTCAGATTGAAGTAGAACCAGGAGGCGAATTAATAATAGAAGATGATGGTAAAATTTTTCTTGGTGAAGGGGGTTCAATAATTATAGATCAATCACTTACAGATGATGCTAAATTGTCTTACAATGCTGGTGGAGAAATCATACTTAGCCATAATACGTCATATCTTGAAATTTCTGGAAATCTAAACATTAACGATAACGCCCAATTCACCTTCTCCGGCAACGGTTACATAAAATTCAGCCATCCCGGTGATGATGAGACAAATAACATCTTTTGTGGAACAGGTTCATCTATGCTGTTTTCGGGTAGTGGACAAAACGACAAAGTACTTGAAATTGACCAGTCAACAGTGCGTTTTCCTGCAATGAGTTCATTAACATTCGAGAATTGCAAAATAGAAATGG
>JAQUBO010000104.1 GCA_028686735.1 Bacteroidales bacterium | reverse complement strand
ATTTTACCTGGAGTCCTTACTGCATGGCATGAACTAAACCCAGGACAAGAAGATAAAATATTGGATTCCTTACTAGTTGCTGGTTTTTTTGGAATGATACTTTTTACTGATGTTTCAACCGCAGGATCCGATTATGGGTGTCAGGCAGAAATTGGAGCAGCAGCAGCTATGGCAGCATCAGCACTTACTTATCTCGAAGGCGGCACGCATAATCAAATGATTGAAGCTTTTGTACTTGCCCTTAAAAATTCACTTGGACTTATATGCGACCCTGTAGCTGGATTGGTTGAAGTACCTTGCGTAAAAAGAAACGGAATTTACTCATCTATGGCAATTACCGCTGCCTTAATGGCTTTGAGCGGAGTAAAGTCTTTTATATCACCCGATGAGGTGGTTTTAACAATGCGCGAAGTCGGCGAAAGATTGCATGTCGATTATAAAGAAACCGGGCGTGCAGGATTGGCTAAAACACGTGACGGTAAAGAAGTGGAAAAAGATTTTGAACAAGAAGTTAATAGGTTTTTTGAATGAAAAATATTTGTTTTCAAAGATTTGTAATAAAAAACATTTGGCAGTCGTATTATTCTTGTTATTTTTGTAAACAAAAATTCGGGGTGTAGCTCAGTTGGCTAGAGTACTGGTCTGGGGGACCAGGGGTCGGAAGTTCGAGTCTTCTCACTCCGACTTTAGCTTAAAAAAAGACAGTTAATTCTGTCTTTTTTTTTGTCCTTACTAAAAACAATAATGTGGGTGAAGTCTATATTAAAACAAAAAACCCCACCAATTAGGTAGGGTACATAAAACTATATGAGGAGTTTTATATTAAATTTAGAACTACTTCAACATTATTTCTTATAGCTTTTGAATAAGGACATACTTGATGAGCCTGATTGACTAAATCTTGAGCAATTTTTTTGTCAACACCTTTAACTTCTATGTCAAGCTGAACAGAAATTACTAAACCACCATCTGACTCTTTATTAATGCTAACATTTGCTGTTGTAGTACTTTCAATTTTATGTTTTGCCATGCGAGCAACTAAGTTTAATGCTCCGTCATAACAAGAAGAGTAAGTTGCTCCAAAAAGAGATTCAGGGTTAGCAAATTCGCCACCTTCTCCACCTAGGCCTTTTGGCATTCTTACATCCATATCAATTACTCCGTCATCACTTTTTACATGACCGTTTCTGCCACCACTTGCTGTTACTTTTGCTGTGTATAATTTCTCCATTTTTTTACTTTTTTTAAGTTTTAGTAATTTTATTATTTAGCTCTTTTTCTGACGTATAATACGACATATAATTATGTGTTAAACTGTTTTATCTCTTTTTTGTTTATGTAATGTTTGATTTGTTGTTTTTATATCATATACAATTTAATGAATTTTTAACTTTAGTCTGTAATTTTTATTAAAAAAATAGAATAGCTTTGTACTGTTTTTTTAAATATATATATAACTATGGAATTTGATATGTTTGCTTATGTATGGCTGCCTTTGATGATATTTGTTGCTCGAATATGCGATGTAACCATTGGTACTCTTAGAATAATCTTGGTTTCTAAAGGGCATAAAGGTTTAGCTCCTCTTTTAGGGTTTGTTGAAGTATTTATCTGGATAATTGCAATGGGACAGATAATGGGGAATCTTGATAATTTTATTTGTTATTTGTTTTACGCCGCAGGTTTTGCTGCAGGTAATTATATTGGTATGCTAGTAGAAGAGAGAATTGCTCTTGGAATTGTTGGTTTAAGAGTTATTACGGCTAAGCCAGCAGATTTATTGATAGAAATTCTTACCGAAAAGGGGTATGGTTTAACCAATATGTCCGCTAACGGAACGCAAGGTCCAGTTAGTGTTTTGTTTATGACAGTTAGTCGTAAAAAATTGAACAATCTTATCAAGCTTGTTAATGAGTATAATGCTGGAGCTTTTTATACTGTAGAGGATATAAGATTAGTTAATAAAGGAGTTTTTAATCGCAACCAGAAAGCACGACGAAATTTTTCGTTACGAAAAGGTAAATAGTTTTTTTATCTTTGTAATATTGTTTTATAAATACTGTATTCTTGTTAAAGTGAAATAATGTCTTATTTTGATTTGAATATTATATTGTTTTATATCTACTGAAAATAGTAAAAGATGAAGTTTGAAGAATTAAAAATATCAGATAAACTAAAGGAAGGTATTGACTCGTTTAATTATTCTGAATTAACTGAAATACAAGAGAAGGCAATTCCTACAATATTAAAATCAAAAGATTTGTTGGCATGTTCGCAAACAGGATCTGGAAAAACGGCAGCTTTTTTGATCCCTATAATTGAGCGTATATTAAGCATTAAAACCTCTGGAATAAAAGCGTTAATTATAACACCTACACGAGAAATTTGTAAACAGATAGAGGAGCAAATTGTTGGTTTTGGATACTATACCGACACTTCGTATATTGCGGTTTATGGGGGCAATGATCATGATGGCTTTAGTCGTCAGAAAACCGCCTTAACCCAAGGAGCTGACATAGTTGTTGCCACTCCTGGTAGATTGATTTCACACTTGGCTTTGGGATATGTAAATATTAAAAATCTTGAGTTCCTTGTGCTAGATGAGGCAGACGAAATGCTGGATATGGGATTTTATGATGATATTTTGAATATTATTGGTAAAATACCAAAGAAAAGACAAACACTTATGTTTAGTGCTACAATGCCAAACACAATAAGAAAACTTGCAAAAGAAATTCTTACAAAACCTTATATTCTCGATTTAAATTTCTCTAAACCCGCTGATGAAATTGACCAACAAGTTTATATGGTGTATGAAAAAAACAAGCCGCAGATGTTGGCTAATGTGTTAAAGAAACATAAAGACGATAAAGTACTTGTTTTTACTTCAACAAAAGTGAGTGTGGGTAAGATTTCGACTTATTTAAAATCTGTTGGGATAAAAAATTCATCAATTAATTCATCTTTTACACAAACTGAGAGAAATAATACTATTCTTGATTTTAAAAGTGGTAAAATTAAAATTTTAATCGCTACTAATTTGCTATCCAGAGGTATTGATATTGATGACGTTAACTTAATTGTTAATTACGAAATTCCTGATAAAGCTGAGGATTATGTGCACCGTATTGGACGCACTGCAAGAGCTGGGAAATTAGGCTTGGCGGTAAGTTTTATTGGTGAAAAAGAGATAATGAATTTTAATAGGATCGAAAAGCTATTGGAGAAAGAGATTGCAAAATTACCAAATCCTGATAGTATTCCACAAGGTCCTACTTATCGCCAAATCAAAACAGGTAAAAGTAGGTATTATAAAAACAAAAAAAGAACTTTGATTAAAAAACACCAAAATCGAAAAACTAAATAGACTCAGTTGATTTGCCTATTGCTTTTTTTGCTTTTCGTTTATCACGCATTTTTTTAAATGTTATTCCGTTCCAAAATTTTGTAAATAATTCGCCAAAAGTATTAAAGTCTTCGGTGTAAAAAACCCCAACACCATTAGTGTAAGGTCCAAACTCCGCTTCAAGGTTATCATTTGCCCTAGTAAAACCTTTTAATCTCAGACTTCCTTTTTTGTTGACTTTTAGCTGCACTTCAAAATCTCCAACTAAACTATTTGTGTTTGTTTTATTTTCACCATATCCAACATTCCCATTAATTAATACACGATCGTTTAAAATTTGAGTTGAAAGGGCAACTTCTAGTTCTTTTCCCGACATTTCGGTGCCAGGGCGATAATTAAATCCAATATCAAAATCTTTACTAATTTGCGATAACCAATTACTTACTTGATTTGATAGCAACTCGCTTGAAGTAACTCCAAAAGCATTTGTTGTAGATCCCATTTCATTACCCATACTGGCAGTTTGGTTTGGATTATAAAACCTGTTCATAATTAATAGGTAAAGTAATTGTTTATTAATTTCGTCTTGCGTTAGGTTAGCTAGTTGTGCTTTAGCTTTATCGTTAGCATTTGGTACATTAATGCTAAACTGTATGTCAGGTGTCATTAAATTTCCAGACATATGCATTTGGCATTCAACATTTACAGGTTTGCTGTACATATCACTTGAGTCGGCGAGGGCGGCCATCAAATCTTTGAGAGGAGCACGAGTATTATAAACTGCATCAATATCTAATATAGCATCGTATGCACTGCCTGACCATGCAATGGTACCACCAGGTTTTACATGAAACTTTTTATTGATTATATTTTCTAAAGTAAATAGATAATCTCCTTCTAAAACTTCTAATTCTCCATACATGTAAAACTCTTCGTCTGAAGTATATTCTACTTTTAGATTTCCTTGACAATATCCTCTTATAAGATCTCCTACTTTTGGATCAAAAACTATTTGTGCCTCCGCATCTGGTGTAACTTCAATATCCATTTTTAAATAATAATCCATACTAGATTCTACAGGTTTTACTGTTGAGATATTGCTTGAGTCTATAGTTGGTTGAATAAATGTAACATAAGATATATTACCTCCCTCGTAAGACTCTGTCATTGGGAGAACAAACACAGTATTAGGATCTGTTTTGGCAGTAACATCAATTCCAAAATTATCTAATGTGCCTGATATTTTAACATTCCCAGTAGCATAAGCAGTTCCGTAATAAAGGCTATTATCTTTTTCGGTAGTGTTAAGTAATTTCATGTTATCTGCATCAATATTAAGATCTAAAGAAATATCCTTAAAGTTATTATGGTATATTCCTCCATTTACGATGCCTTTATTCTCTAGTTCGTCATATATCTTAAAATTATCAAACAGTATTGCATTATTAGTTATTAAAACTTTGTCGTTTATATGTGCTTTTAATTTTAAGAAGTCATACATAAGTTCAGCTTTCTCAAAATTTATTTCTCCCGATAATTTAGGCTCTTTTAGATTGCCTTCAGCGTTGAGAATGATGTCAACTACTCCTGCAAGTTCGCTAATTTCGTATTCAAGTAAATATGGTTGAAGAATGTCGAGTTTAAAGTTGTCAACAGTTAAATTTGCATCTAATATGTCTGTTTCAGGAGAGTAACTGCCTTTTATTTTCATGTATTTGTTTGTACCATCAATTTTAAACCCATTGTTTTTGCCATCCCATATTGCAGAAAGATCAAATCTCCCAAAATTTTCTTCGTTAATTTTAAACTCATCAATGCTTAAAGACGATCTTAGGCTCGGAATATCGTATATATTACCAACTCTGCCATTACCTGATAAAACTCCTTGCAATTCATATCCAGTATTACTTAGGTAGGTGTTAAAATTACTTATATCAACATTGCTTATTAGAAACCTTAACAGTTTAGTTTTGTCTGTTGAAATCATGCCATCGATATTTAAAACCTGATTTTCGTGCGTTAATGAAAAATAGTTGATAGCAATTTCTTGACCGTTAACAGTAATTGGAGTCTTTCCTACAGTCCAAAGCTTATTCTCAACAATAATATCAGATTTGTGAATTATATTTTCAATTTTAGGTAAAAAGGATGTATCCTTTTTAAGGAATTTTGAGCCTATTTTAATATTTCCAGCATTTCTAATTTCATCAAAATCATCCCAATTTAAAGCTAATGTAAGACTGTCTTTGGCAACATCTAAATTGAGATTGATATTCTTAAACCATGGGAATTTTTTTGAACTTATTTCTTGCATTGTTAAGTTTATGTCCAAAGAATCAGTGTAGCCATTGATGTTAAACTCGTTACCCCAAAGATAAATACTGTCATATTTTATTACTGGAATACTAAAAATCGCATCAAAACGCTTATTCTTACCCGAAAACATGCCTTCGGCAAAAATATCACTTTCTATGTCTAATTTTGGGGAATATACCTGTGTAAAATTATTAAGTCTTTTTAATCTGATATCGAAATTTACAATATTATCACTATTGGTTTTAATTGTTAATGGATTACCGAAAAATGCTGGAACATAACTAGCTAAAATATTGTAAAATTCTTGAGCTATTTCAGTAATAAGAAAGCTTCCGTAGAGATTAATGTCAGCATAGTCAGACCTTAAGGTTAGGTATTGCTGATTATACTCATCAATAATACTATTAAAACTTAATTGATTTAATTTTATATTTTCTCCTTTTGTTATGTAATTTAGTTGACTTAAATATAAGTTTCCTACTGGTCGTGTAAGTAAGTCGCCTGACATGTCGCATGCCATTGCAAGGTGTATCTCGGAGGGTAAACTATCTTTGGTTATATTTAAACCATTAAGATTTGCTCCAATGTCTGTTGAAAAATCAATGTATTGATCTTTTCCAGCATATTTGTATTTGCCTAAAAACTCTACTTGTAAATTGGGATCGTCAATAAAAAGTTCTCCGTCAAAAAATGTGTTAGATATATCTCCATTAAATGTAATTCCTGTGTAATTGTACCCTAAAAGTCCTAAATCGTTAATATTACAATCTATGTTTGCTGCAAAATTGCCTGTTGAATCAACATTTCCGGTGATTTGTGAGGTTAGGCTTAAATTGCCAAATGTTGTTGGATCGCCAGTTACTTTACCTAAATCAAATTCGTATGCATTTAATTTCCCATTGTAGTTAATGCTTTTTTCTTCAAAATCTGTTACTATGGCAATATCAGTTTTAAGGGAGCCCAATCCAGTATTAAATTCACCGTATGCAACCAAGTCATTAAATAAACCAGTTATATTACCTTTAAAAGAGATGTTGCCTATTTCGTTTATTGCCGAGGGGAGAGGGGTGTAATTTTTGGGAGTACTTAGCCTAATGATTCGTTTGATATCGCGATCTGAGGTTGTGAATTCGCTTACATCTCCAAAAATAAAGGTCATATCATAATTGGGTAAGCCATCAACCGACAGGTTTGCAATCATTTTTGTATTATCTCCATAGGCGATATTAAATTTCTTAAATTTAAATTTTGATAGTTTACCTTTGAAATTACCTGAGAGCCTAATTTGGTCGTGGAGATCACGATATTCAGGTAAAAATGGTGCTAAATCTGCAACATCAGCAATCAATGTGTCAATATTTATTTCAATTGTCATATTATTTAGTGGGTCGAGTAAATAATCGGCATCTTTACCATAGGCATCAATAACAGAGCATTTAAAATGTGAATTATTGGTTGATAAAACAAAATTGCTTATATTTATTGCAGTATCACAATATTTTAAATGCCCAGAAAATTCTTTTAAATTTAAGCCTGATTTTTCGGATAAATTAAATTTTTTAATGTCTAATTCTAAGCTGTCGTTATAAAAATTGAAATCGCTTATCTGAAGGTTAAGTCCTTTAATAGCTATATTTGCAGGATCAAAAATCTCATTCTCTGGAGGATCACGTAGATCTCTGAATGATGCCTCAGCATTTATAATTTCAAAGTTATTACAAAAAATGTTAAATCCTTTTGAACTTGTGGTGTCTGTTTTTTTTGAGGTAAACTTGTTGAGGATATATTCATAATTACCAACCCCATTAGTGTCAAGTATTATATTTATTTGAGGGTCTAATAAGATAATGTTGTTGAGATATAATTCGGAATTTAAAATTTTTATAGATGAGATTTCGGCACAAATTTCTTTAGTTACTAGTAGAGTATCATTGTTTTCATCTGTTAATTTTATTTTTGAAAAAACAAGTTTGTTTGGTAATTTAACATAGACGTTATCAATTGTTAGGTGTATATCATAATGATTTGCAAAGAATTTAACGGTTTGTTTTGTCATATAACTTTGCATAAAGGCAGAATTAGCTATAATTATAGCCAGCATAATGTTCTTAATCAAAATCATGAACATTATGATAATCAGCCTTTTTAGTTTTATTTTAAACAAAACAATTCATTTTTTAGTTAATTTACAAATATTATGAAAAAAAACAATAAAATGCTGTAAAAAATGTATTTTTGTTCACAATTATGAGTTTAAAAATATTAGGAATAGAATCTTCGTGCGATGACACATCTGCAGCGGTGCTTTTTGATGCAAAATTATATTCGAATGTTATAAATACCCAACATATTCACGAGAAATATGGAGGTGTTGTTCCTGAACTAGCAAGCAGGGCACATCAGCAAAATATCGTTTTGGTTGTAAAAGAGGCATTAAGTGTTTCAGGTTTTAAGTTATCAGAGATGGATGCTATTGCATTTACTTTAGGTCCAGGTTTATTGGGCTCGTTAATGGTCGGAGCATCTTTTGCTAAAGGATTGTCTGTGGCAACAGGAATACCTTTGGTTGGAGTAAATCACTTGCATGGTCATATTTTAGCACACATGTTGCGTGAAAAAGAAGAAGATGGGTTTAATGTAAAATTCCCTTATTTGTGCTTACTTGTTTCGGGTGGACATACACAAATAGTGCTTGTGAAAGATTTTCTTTCTTATGAAATTCTTGGTAAAACAATTGACGATGCCGCAGGAGAGGCTTTTGATAAATGTGCCAAAGTAATGGGATTAGGGTATCCTGGAGGTCCTTTAATTGATAAGTTGGCACAAATTGGAGATGAGAATAAATTTTCTTTTAATAAGCCTAGGATAAAGGCTTTGGATTTTAGTTTTAGTGGCCTAAAAACATCGTTTTTGTATTATTTAAGAGACAGTTTAAAGCAAAATCCTGAATTTATTGAACAAAACATTAACGATTTGGCAGCTTCTTTACAAAAAACCATAATTGAAATATTGCTTGAAAAATTGATTAAAGCAGTAGATTTAACTGGAGTTACACAAATTGCAATTTCGGGAGGAGTGAGTGCAAACTCAGGTTTACGTAAGAGTTTAAGCGATTTAGCTTTTGAGAAAAAATGGACTCTACATTTGCCTAAACTTAAATATACAACAGATAATGCCGCTATGATAGCATTAGTTGGACATTTTATGTACCTTAGCGGCAAAATTTCTAATCTAGATGTTATTCCTCAGGCAAGATTAGATTTTATGAATATTTAGTTAATGTTTAGATTGAGTTTAGAACGTAAATATTGTATTTTGGTCTAAAATTTGTATGTGTGGAAATTCAAAATATTAATTTAAATTATTAGAATTATGAAAAAAATATTATTAATTGTTGGAATTGTGTTGTTTTCAAGTGTATTGTTTGCACAGCAGAGTGGTCCGTCTATTTCGTGGGACAAAAAAGTGCATGATTTTGAAAAGTTTCAAGAAGCTGATGGGGTTGTGGTTGCAACTTTTAATTTTACAAACACAGGTAATGAACCTCTATATATCACAAATGTACGCGCATCTTGCGGTTGTACTTCACCTGAATGGTCAAAAGAGCCTGTAAAATCTGGAGATCAAGGCTATGTTAAAGTAGCATATAATCCAGCAAGAAGACCTGGAAAGTTTAATAAATCTGTTACAGTTACAACTAATGAGTTTCAACCAACATCAGTTTTGCGAATTATGGGTGAAGTCGTAATGGCAGAACTGTAGTATTATCATAAATATTTAAAATTATTATTATTATGAAAAAAACCGGATTATTATTATTAGTGATTATTATTAGTTTTGTTGCTTTTGCTCAAACGCAGGAACCAGCAATTTCGTGGGAGCAAGTTGTGTATAAGTTTGGAACGTTTAAAGAGGAGGCGGGTCCGCAAACGGCAACTTTTAATTTTACAAATACTGGTAGTAAACCTCTATTTCTTACAAATGTTAGAGCTTCGTGTGGTTGTACGGCAACAGAATATACTAAAGAACCTGTAAAACCAGGTGAAAAAGGTTTTGTTAAAGTTACTTATAATCCTAGAAATAGACCGGGTAGATTTAATAAATCTGTTACTGTTACTGCAAATACAGAAAATCCTACTACATTGTTGCGTATCTCTGGCGAAGTTACTCCTCGCGTAAAAGGAATCGAAGATTATTACCCTAAAGTATTAGATAGCATTAGGTTAAGAACTTCGCACTTAGCTTTTAATAAGGTTTTTAACAATCAAACTTATACTGATACTCTTGGTGTTGTAAATATGGGGGCAGAGCCTGTAAAACTTACTTTTGAAAGAGTCCCAGCTCATATTAAAATCTCTGTTACTCCTGCTGTTCTTGATGCAAAGAAACCTAACGAAAAACATGGCGGAATTGGTTATATAACGGTAGTATATGATGCTGGTAAAAAGAAAGATTGGGGATTTGTTATGGATAGAATTAATCTTATTATCAATGGGGTTTCAAATAGTAGAAATCGTATATCTGTTAGTGCTACAGTTGAAGAGGATTTTACTCACTTAACTGATGATGAGTTGGCTAAAGCACCTAAAATTGAGTTTGATAATACCCAATTTGAGTTTGGTACTTTAAAACAAGGCGAAAAATCTTCAAATAATTTTACTTTTAAAAATACAGGAAAAAGTGATCTAGTTATTCGTAAAATTAGGGCTTCTTGTGGCTGTACTGCAACAAATCCTGAAAAAATGGTCGTGAAACCAGGTGAAACTAGCTATCTAACTGTAACTTTTAATTCTAATGGCAAAAGAGGACGTCAAAATAAAACTATTACTGTAATTACTAACGATCCAAAACAACCAAGTGTTGTTCTTAAAGTTATTGGAAATGTAGAACAGGTTTCACATTAAAATAAATCAATATTAAATAAAGTGTTTGGTATTTACCAAACACTTTTTTTTGTATATTGCACAAAAATAAGATTATATTATGAAGCGTGTTTTTGTTTTTATTATTTCTTTTTTTGTTTTTGCATATATTTTAAATGCTCAATTAATCCACTATCGTGATTATAAAGATAATGTGGTCGTTGTTAAAATTAAATCAGAATTTAAAAATGATTTTAAGTCTGATAAAGATTTTATTAAACTTGTAGATGTACTTAAAGTCGATAATATTGAGCAAATGTTTTGTAATTCGACCATACCACAAAGTAAATATAATGCTTATGGTCAAAAAATGTCTGATATCTCTACTATTTATCAAATGAATGTTGGAGTAAGTGTTGAATATGCGATAAAGATATTTAACAATAATAAATATGTCGAGTATGCAGAACCATTGTATGATGTTGAACTATTGTATGTCCCTGATGATCCGCTTAATCAAACTGATCAATATTGGTTATCGAAAATAAAAGCTTTTGAGGCTTGGGACATTCATCAAGGAGATACTAATATTGTAATTGGGATTTCAGATACTGGGATCGATTTTGGACATGATGATCTTATAGACAATATTAAAAATAATTATAATGACTTGCCGAATGGGGTGGATGATGATCTTGATGGTTTTGTAGATAATTTTAGAGGTTGGGATTTTGCAGAGAATAATAATAATGCTCAATTTGATGTAAGCAAACATGGAGTTTATGTTTCGGGTATTGCTGGTGCGGTTACTGATAATGGGATTGGCGTTTCGGGTGCTGGATTTAAGTGTAAAATATTGCCTCTTAAGATTATGAATTCTGAAGGAGTATTGGAGAATGCATATCAATCGATTGTGTATGCTGCCGACCATGGGGTTGATGTGTTAAATTGTAGTTGGGGAGGAACATATTATCAGCGAATGGCACAAGATGTAATTGATTATGCGGTTATTAATCACGATATGCTTGTTGTAGCCGCTGCTGGAAATACAAATTCAAAAACAAATTATTATCCTGCATCATATCGTAATGTGCTTTCAGTGGCTGGTACAAACCCCGATGATGAAAGATACTCACCCGATAACGCACCTACGTCTTCAGGATCGAGTTATTCATATCATGTTGATGTGTCGGCTCCTGCAACAATGTTTAAGTCAACAGGAGCCTGGTCTGGCTATGCGTATATGTATGGTGGAACATCGTTTGCAGCTCCTATAGTATCGGGCTGTGCTGGGATTTTGAGAGCAGCATTTCCCGATTATAATGCAAACCAAATAACTGAATTGTTGAAAATTAGTGCCGATTTAATTGATACAATTCCTTATAATGTCCCGTGCTCTGGAATGCTGGGAACTGGACGTGTGAATTTATATAATGCTCTAACTATAGAACAGACTCCCTCAATTGTACTGCAAAATTATTCATATACAGAACTTGAAAATATTGTTAGTTTAGATCTTGAGTTTGTTAACTTTTTATCTAATGCACAAAATCTTACAATTAATATTAATACAGATTCTGAATTTGCAACCATAAATAGTAATTCGGTTTTTTCTGGTAATCTGGCAACACTCGAAGCGTTTTTATCAGAGAACCAAATTGAAATTGAACTCGACGAAAACACTTCAAAGGATTATTTGTTAAAATTAAATTTTGATTATCAAGCCGATGATTATATGGCTCATCAAACTATTGAGATTATTGTTAATCCATCATATAAAAATATCAGAACGCAAAAATTATTAATGTCTGTTGTCGCAAATGGTAGAATAGGTTATTCTGATGTTAATAGTACAATCGGAGAGGGAATTGTTTTTAAAGATTACTTTCAATTAATGTATGATTTTGGAATCATCAGCGGAACTTCTGCTACGGATGTTATTAGCTCCGTGCGGCAAAGTAGCGATTTTGCAAACTTAAATTATCCAGAAGTTACCCAGCAGCCTTTAAATTCAGATAACCAAATAAATTTGAAAATTAATGATGCTAATAATCTTAATGCTAAAGATATAGAAATTGCACAGAATACATATACATGGAATACTATGGAAAATAATAACTTTATTATTGTTGAGTTCTCATTAATCAACAAAGGAATAGAGAATATTAAAGATTTTTATTTCGGACTATTTACTGATTGGGATCTTGTTAGTCCTGCAAATAATACATCTGTGCTGTTGGAAAATAACAACTTTATGTATTGTAAGAATAATGGAACTCAAAGTATGTATGCAGGAGTAAAGTTATTGACAGATGGGCAAACGATAAATTATTCACTAGCACAAACTGAAGACGGAGACAATATTGTGGATATAACTGATGGATTTGCTGATATAGAGAAGTTTTATATGATTAGTAATCAAAGTACCGAATTGGCAACTGATACCGATGTTGTGCAAAGTACAAGTACTGGTCCTTTTGATATTTTGGCTGGTGATACCGTAGTAGTTGGATTTGCTATTATTGCAGATGATAATTTATATGAGTTTGAGCAGGGGGTTGAACAAGCTCAAATGGTTTATGACCAAGTATTGCACTCCAATGGTATTCCTAGTAATGATAAAAATATATTTTCTATATTCCCAAACCCAGCTAGTAACGAAGTGCTAATTAAAAATACAGGTAAGTGTGAAAGTGAACTTAAACTAAATATTTATAATTTGTTAGGGGATTTAATCTTTACTACAGTTTTTTATGAAACCACATCTATTGATGTAAGTGGTTTTTCTTTAGGTGTATATAATTTTGAAATAATAAGTTCAAAAGAAACTTTTGTCGAAAAAGTGTTAGTACTTGATTAAGGATTGCATTAGAAATTTTCCGGGTGTTTTGTTTTGGTGTTAGACGTATTTGTTATTTATAATTAGTTTCAGAAATGAGAATAACGTGATACATTAATCCGCTAGCCAACGGAGAAATGCAGTATTTGACGTTTTAGCTGTGCTGCAATACTAATAGCTTGTCAAAGTAAGCTCGTAAACTTGGTTTTTGCAAAAACTAATTATTTTTTTTAATAATTTATAGTGATAGTTTTATCTCTGCGTTTGTTGTTTGAGAATCAGACAATTTTTAAAGTAAATTCCCAAATATTATAAGGATAGTATGAGGGCTTTCAAGAAAACCTTTAGCTTTTAGAGTTCTGGGAGTAAATATTATATTAAATTAAAGTTAATAAAAAAAATGTATTTTAGACAACCTTTGTTTTAATGTTTCGTATTATTATATAATAACATAAGTGTTAATATCTAAAAATCATGAAATATGTCTTTATTTAAAAAAATTATTTTAAACAACTTTATTGTGTTTTTATCTATTTTTGCTTTTTCGCAAGAAAACGTAAGCATATCCGATATTATACACACGCCTCACACATCAAGTGTATTAGATGTTTATTCTACAAGCAAAGGTATGCTTATTCCACGAATGACATCTTTAGAAC
>JAQUBO010000103.1 GCA_028686735.1 Bacteroidales bacterium | reverse complement strand
TAAGTGATTACAAAATTAAGCAAGTTATCATTTTAAAACCAAATCCCCCTGCTTTTGCTCATTCCGCTAAGCTCCATGAGCAAAAGCAGGGGGATAAATTCATTAACAACGTGGTGAAACTTTACACGTATTTCTTCAATATTCATGTAACATCAATTTTTACAAATATAATAATTAAACGACAGACCGATAAAAGAAATTACACTTACACTACACTTTTACGCTTCGAGTAACTCGGAACTAAGATTGTAGTGCAGGTGTTAATGTGTTATCCTTTGAGCAACTCGAAACTAAGATTGTAGCAAGAACAACATTAGAGGAACTCCTACTCAACTGGATAAACATTATTATCCAAAAACAATCTAATAGTTTTAATCTTATTCATATCTTCATTTTCACCTTTTTGGATGTTATTAAGCTGAGAGTTAAAATCGAGTTTCCAGTCCTCATCGGCAAAAGTAAACACTCTTAATATTGTTCCTTGTTGTGGGTGATCTTTGCCATGATAAACTGTCCATGCATACTCATTGCCTCTAATAAACTTCTCATCGTCAAAAACCAAATTATATGTACTATCAGTTAATAATAAGTTATATGGCTGCTCCCATGTTTCAGCGTCATAAATTTTTAAGTAAAAAGACTTTTGTTTAGGATTAGACCAATTAAGAGCAATAGTATCTCGGATAAATATTGCCTCATCAAAAGGACTTAATAAAATATCTCCAACAGCACGATATACACCACCACTACGGCGTACTTTTTCCTCTTCCTGTATCATATTATTTGCAATATAATCAAAAAATTCTTTTGTTAAATTACTATTACCTACATCTTTATAAATCTCGTTAAGATCAGCAATAGAATACTCTCCCACTTGGTTAATCCCCATAGGGACTTCGTCTTTATTAGTTAAAACTATATAAGAATTAGCACTTAATTTAATTTTACTTTTATTAGAAATATAGGAATCTCTAACTGGATTTATCTCTTTTCCTTTATCTACTATTTTGGGAGTTCCCGAAAAATAGAAAATTTTATATTCACTTATTTGAGCGCTTAGGCTTAGACCTAAGAAACTCAAACCGAACAATACTGCGTAAAACTTTTTTCCTTTCATCTTTTGTATAGTTAAATTTTTGGGTTAAATACGTATCAATTTTAAATAATTCTAATGTTTCCTCGTATAGATAAAGCACTTCTATGCACAAAACCAATGCCAAAACAGTAGGGACCATATTAATTTTAAATCCCCAACTACTAAAAATCATAAATGTACCCCACAAAACTAAAACAATAAGAATAAATTGAATAGGTTTCGACAAAATATCAAAAAACTTAGCTCCATGAACATAATAATACACCAACCACATGGTAAATAACAATAATATTACAAAAGCAAGTAAATAATTTGTCCAATTAGGAAATTTATCTATAAAATCTTTCGATAATATCATACTAATTATATGAGCATGTATTTCGATGCCTTTTGCATCAGCATAACCATAATCAGATTTTTGCAAAGGAGAAAAGTGCGAATCCAAAGTATCAGAAGGTGCACCAGCAAACATCCGTACATATCCCATTAAAACAATTTTATTTTCAAGTATGCTTAAATTAGAATTAGTATCAGATATCTCTTCATAATCAAATATAATAAAAGGCATTTTACCACCACGATAATTTATCAATTCTGTTTGATCTCTACGTTTAGCAAACTCCAAGAACAATTCTTGATCGTAGCGACTTACAATCTCCATCGAAAACGAATTAACTATAGTATCTCCAAATTTTATAAACTTATCGAACTCCCTCACAATCTTCGGGTTTGCTTGCATTTCAAGATGCCCCACTGGGTGTTTTCCAAAAAACTCATTTGTTCTTTCAATACCTTTTGCCTTATCATTTTCATAGATACCAAAACCACCCAAAACAATATTATCATCACTATTTAGTGCTTGTTGCAAATAATAATCATCCATACCACGTCTATCAGCAAAAACAGCATCAATTCCAATAACGGCAGGTTTAAATTTCTGGATATCAAACACTAAATCGGCAATACCACGTCGATCAAGATGACCAATGTTAACTATAAAAACATTAGTATCAGTAGGCATTTCATCATTTAAAAACTCTGAATAATACAGATCGGTAAAATCAAAATTATCAATAAACTCATCAAATGGATTAAATAAATCTATAGAGTCTATAATCGCCCAAAAGAACGCAAAAGCAATAAAAGTAAAAATACTTATAATTAGGGCATCCCAAAATACAATACGTTTTCTTATTTTTTTAGACATTATATTACATATAAACAACTATACAAATATAAGTATTAATTAAACACAACTAAAAATGGAAACAAATATTTTATTCGTAATCGCTCAACAATTTCCTAGCTCTCTCCTATCCCATTTTACATCTTTTAATTATCTTTGTCAAAAATATACTGTGAGTGAATAAAAAATTTGTAATAAATCTTGCTTTCTTGCTTTTGCTAAACGTTTTAGTGAAACCATTCTGGATTTTTGGTGTCGAACGTTCAGTGCAGAATATTGTAGGAGCATCCGAGTTTGGTTTTTATTTTTCACTTTTTAATTTTAGTTTATTATTAAATATTATTTTAGACTTTGGGATAACCAATTTTAATAATAGAAACATTTCTCAAAATCACAGTATTCTTAGCAAACACTTATCAAACATAATAAGCCTAAGGTTTATATTAGCTATTATTTATGCAGTATTATCATTATCTATTGCACTTATTATCGGATATGATAAAAGACAATTACTAATGCTTGGAATACTAATTTTTAATCAATTTCTCTCATCACTAACACTATATTTACGCTCTAACATAAGTGGTTTACAATTATTTAAGACCGACAGCATGCTCTCAGTATTAGACAGACTTTTAATGATAATTATCTGTTCGATACTAATTTGGGGAAATGTTACCGACCAAGCAATAAAAATTGAATGGTTTGTGCTTACTCAAACTGTAGCATATTTAATAACTGCCATCACTGCATTTATAATAGTTCTAAGTAAAACAAGTTTCTTTAAATTAAATTTCGATTTAAAATTCTTTAGAGTTTTCCTAAAACAAAGTTATCCTTATGCCTTATTATTATTATTGATGGCTTTTTATAATCGTATAGACTCTGTAATGTTAGAAAGAATGTTACCCGACGGCAAAGCCCAGGCAGGGATTTACGCTCAAGCTTTTAGAATATTAGAGGCAGCCTCAATGTTTGCATATTTATTTTCTGTTCTTCTTTTACCAATGTTTGCACGCATGATAAAGAAAAAAGAGAATATAGAAGACTTAGCTAAATTGGCCTTTACGCTAATAATCGTTCCAGCAATTATTTTGATGAGTATATGCTTATTTTACAACAAAGAAATAATGGATCTCATGTACTGGGAACACGTAGAATCTAGCTCAATTATTTTAAGCACTTTAATCATTGGATTCTTAGGTATTTGCACAACATATATTTTTGGAACACTACTAACCGCTAATGGAAGCTTAAAATACTTAAACATAATGGCGGCTGGTGGAATGGTTTTAAATATTGTACTAAACATCATACTAATACCCAAATACAATGTTCTAGGTGCTGCTATTTCAAGTATGATTACACAATTAGCTACAGGCATAAGCCAACTAATAATTGCAAAACGACTTTTCAAATTTAAAACAAACGCTAAACTTTTAGCCTCACTAACAGGATTTATAGTATTAAGCGTCTTAATTGCAAAGTTTAGCACAAAAATAGATTATTCATGGTTCCTAACTGCGATAGGAGCTGCTGGTATCAGTTTCCTATTTGCTTTTATAACAGGTATGTTCAATATAAAGGACATTATAAAACTTATCAAAAAAAACAGAGATATAACAACATCTAATAATATAAATTAAAATCTAAGCTACAGTATTATGTCTCACCCCGTATTATTACTTTATTAAGACATCGTTTTATTGTTTTTTTCTATTTTAAAATAGCATAGCTTTGCTAAAATTGTTCTATATTTGCCTGCCTAAGTGTTTATTATAATATTATGTTTAAGCCTATAATAAAAATAATCAAATCCAACTTTAGTATGTTTAAATACATTGCTGTTGGTGTATTAAACACTTTAATTTCACTTTTGACTATTTGGTTTTGCATGCTTGTTTTAAAAATAGCCTACGATGTTTCCAATATAATTGGATATATAATAGGCTTTATCAATAGTTTTATTTGGAACAAAATTTGGGTTTTTAGAAAAAAAGGCTCTAAAAATCTACCTAAAGAATTAATCTTATTTTTAAGTGTTTTTATTGTTTGCTATTTAATACAATTTATCGGATTAAAAATAATGGTAGAACAATTTCATTGGAACGAATATCTATCGCAATTATTGGCAATGATTTTATATACTATCCCAGGCTACTTATTAAACAGATTTATAACATTTAGTGATAAAAAAGAAAGAAATATATTATGAACAGACTTGCAATTGTCATCCCCTGCTATAACGAAGAAGAAGTTATAAACGAAACGGCTAACAGATTAAAAATATTACTAAAAAGATTAATAGCAACTAAAAAGATACTAGATACAAGCTATATATTATTTGTAAATGACGGTAGCAAAGATACCACTTGGGATATAATATCAGATTTACATAAGTCAGATAAAATATTTAATGGTATAAACTTAGCTAAAAATGTTGGACATCAAAATGCCTTAATTGCAGGATTAAACTTTGTCTCTGACAACTGCGACATAGCAATCTCAATAGATGCAGATTTGCAAGACGACATAAATGCTATAGAAGACATGATTGACGCTTATGCCCAAGGATATGATATTGTTTATGGTGTTAGAAGTTCAAGAAAAAAAGACAGTTTTTTTAAAAAACATACTGCACTTCTTTTTTATAAAATCATGAAACTCTTAGGTGTAAACACCATATACAATCATGCCGATTACCGGTTAATGAGCAAAAGAGCCATAAAACAATTTATGCTTTACGGCGAAAAAAATATGTTCATTAGAGGAGTAGTACCACTAATTGGTTACAAAACAACAAAAGTCTATTATGAACGAGAAGCAAGATTTGCAGGGGAATCAAAATACCCACTAAGAAAAATGATAAACTTTGCAGTTGATGGAATAACTTCATTTAGCGTAAAACCAATTAGATTTATTTTTATTATTGGGGTTATATGCCTATTATTCAGCTTTGCTTCTATTATTTACACCCTAATTTCATATTGTCAAGGAAACACTGTACCTGGCTGGACATCGGTAATGATTTCACTTTGGTTTTTAGGCTCTATCACAATTTTATCATTAGGAATAATTGGAGAATATATTGGTAAAATTTATTCTGAAGTAAAAAGAAGACCAAGCTATAATATTGATACTATCTTATTCGATTAATTGCAAAAAAAAACAACATCTAACAATTTATGAAAAAAAAATTTAAAGAGAAAATAAAGTCAAAAGAAAATTTAAAAACGACATTTTTCATACTTGTGCTTATTGTAATGAGCTATTTTGTTTTCATCAATCAGCTGGGAAACAGAACTCTTCACATCTGGGACGAATCTAGAAATGCCATAAGTGCTTATGAAGTTAGTAAAAATGGTAGTTATTTAATGCCAACTTTTAATGAACAAATAGATATGTGGAATACAAAACCACCCCTACTCATTAGTTGTCAAGCCATTTGCATTAAAATTTTTGGAAATAATGAATTTGCCGTACGTCTCCCAAGTGCCTTAGCTTCAAGCTTAACAGCCATACTGATTTTCTTGGTATTATCATCGCTTACTAAATCAAAACCATTAGCCTTTTTAACTTCGTGTGTATTCTTAACACTACCAGGAATACTACAATATCATGCTCTTAGACAAGGCGACTTTGAAGCGTTTTTAGTGTTTTTTTCAGCAGCTTATGCTCTTGTGTTTCTATATTATTTAGAAACTAAAAAAACAAACTTTCTATACTTTTCAATGGCTTTGTTTACACTGGCTTTCCTATCAAAAAGTTCTGCCTCACTATTCTTTTTACCAGGTATTGGAATATATATATTATTGAAAAAAGAATTAGTAAATCTACTAAAATCAAAACATTTCTACTTTTCAATATTAATTCCCATAATAACATTAGGGGGCTATTATTTAATTCGCGAAATATACAACACAGGCTACATAAAAGCAGTATATGAGAACGAGTTTGGTGGACGAGCACTAAATGCAATTGAAGGACATACTAAACCCTTTAATTTTTATTATAAATACTTAACAGATTACGTTTTAGGCTGGTGGTATTATTTAATTCCAGTTGGTGTAGTTTTAACATTTTTTGAGAAAAGCAAAAAAATCCGAAACATCTTTATTTTCTCTTTTATAATGGCTGCAACCCACTTATTACTAATTTCCGTATCGCAAACAAAACTCGAATGGTACTGCTTTCCACAAGTAGTATTTTGGGCAATATTATCAGGAATATCAATTTATCAAATAGTAAATCTCATTCTTTTTTGGACTAAAAACAATCAAATTAAATCCTACATACAAATTACTGTTTTTGCATTAATAATCTACTATCCTTTTAGCAATCAATTAAAAATTGTTAATTTTATCTCAACTGAAGAATCATGGAATACAAATGTCAAAGTTTTCTTACGAGATAAATTGCCAGAACTTAACATAGACAAAGAAAAACAAATAAGTTTCATATCTGAGGAATACCTACAAAACTCTCTTTTTTATATTTATCAATTACGAGACAAAGGCTACAATATAGAGTACGGAGACTTTGTTAAACTAAAAGAAAATTCATATTTTATTGTTGATGGCAACGACGAGCAAAAATTTGTAGAAGCATATTCATTTTGTGCTACAATTGACACTATAGAGATTTACACAGATAATATTAAAATGTATTATCTGCACAAGTACAATACTTACAATGAGTCCATAGAATTTGTCAAAAACCTTATTATATCCGATGTCGAATATAACAATTATATTATTGAGAAAGCAAAAACAAACGCAATAGACTATGAGACACAATTAGAAAACGATGCCAACTACATTATTACAAATGCTCAAACTAAAATCGGGAAAACAGATTAGCCGACAATATGCATACAACTAGGTTTGGCAGCTGCAATGCATAAAACTCTGCTTACCAGCTTGCTATGATTTATCTGGCATTATTCAGACACTCGGATTGCAGCTGGACGGACAAGTTAACAATACAACCAAATCTTTACCACTAAAACCCTACATATCATCACTTTAGGCATCAATTAGAACAATACAAATTAGAGCAATGCATCAGCAACAAACCAGAACAATTTAAAAAAACCACATTGTCTAAAATAAATTATTATTTTTGTCAAAATAAAATAGGATAAGACTATAATAAAGAAGCAAAATTATTGTTTCCATATTATAACAAAAGACAGGTATAAAATTAAAATTATTTAAGAATTACAAGATGCCTAAAATAAAGAAAAAGAAAATACTAATTATTATATCAATTATTGCCTTTTTATTGGTATCGATTTTAGTTTACTACATAGGTAAAACATTAAATAATAAACCAACAATTGTTCAATCCAACATTATTCAGGACGATGATAAATACTGTTATATGATTGATTTTGAAAACACAAAGTATTTAGCCCCAAACAGCAATTTATCGAAAAACAACTCATTATCAGGCGAAAGTTCTGGCATTGCAGAGACCTACAAATCATTTAGTCCTGCTGCCCTTATTCCAATTCCAACCAACGACAGTAGTAAACTATCGGATGTGAATGTTAAATTTTGGATTAGTCCAAGTTCTCCAATAATAAAAGCTACATTAGTTTTTGCAATAATCGACCAAAATCAAAACCAAATACATTGGGAAGGCTATAATATTGAGGGAGATAATTACCTTAAAGATGAGTGGTATTCATTTCAAAACACATTTAGTTTCCCCAAAAAATTAACAAGCACAAGTAATTCTTTACAAGTATATCTCTGGAATTTAGATAAAGATGGAAACACAATATACATTGATGATTTAAGCATTTCGTTTAATAAAAACTTTATCCCAGAAAGCCCTAGATCAAAATTTATTGATTTTGAGAATTCGGAAAGTAGTCAAATAAGCTCTAAATACTCTAAGTCGGGGTTCTACAGTACGCTAGCCGCTGGAAAAGATGCTTTCTCAGAATCAGTTATAATACCAATGAACGAGATAAAATTCGACAATCTCGAAAGCATTGCATACAGCTTTCATTATCTTTGCGAAAAACCTCAAATTGATGCTGCATTTGTAATTTCTATTAGCGACTCAGCCGATAACAACGTTTACTGGAACAGCACACACCTAAGTTTTGATAACCACCCTACCGAAGTTTGGGAAATTGGTAATGGAAATGCAATAATCCCTAAAGAAGCTTTAATTTCATCAAATATTATTAAGATATATTTATGGAACCGCAATGACAATACAATATATATTGATGATGTGTATATTGTTATCAAAGAAAAAGATAACTCAGCAGATATAAAATCCCAAGTAGCTTTTGATTTGCTTGCCAAGAAAAAATTTGAAAAAAAACTTAATTATCCACCTTATGATTTTAAATATGCAAACTTGATAAAATTAGATAATAAAAACATTGCCGAATTAAATAAAGTTTTTACAAAAGCAAAAAAAGTTATATCAGGCAAATTTGATAAGAATAATGACAAAGATTTAATACTGGCATTATACTCTGATAGTGAGCACCTAATTAGTTTTAATAACACAAGTATTGTTTCAAAAAAGATAAAATTTAAACCAGAATTACCTCAAAACTATAATACTTTTACAGATCAAGGAACTGTTTTTATCTCCGATTTAGGTACAAATACTATTTCGCATTATAAGTACAATCCAAGCTCGCAAGCCTTCGAGCTAAAAACACAAACAAATATAGCTAATGCATCAACTATTGCAGGCATAAGCATAAACAAAGATACAAGCATAAGCATCTTCAGTAATAATGGTAATGTATCTAATTACCAGCAAAACACAGAAACCTACGAACTAATATCACATAAAAACCTAGTAAAAAGTGAACAAGGAAACTTAAAATATTACAAAGGAAATTTCCTTGACGAGAACCAACAAATTTTACTGTTTTTCATCCAAAATAAACAAGATAAATATTTACTATTCGAGTATCAAAACTCTACACAATCATGGACTTTATCGCCCGCACACGTAAATAAATCAAGCCAAAGTTTTGATAAATTAACATTCCTCAATGATTATTATGTTTTTAATGACGACAATAAATCGCAAAATAAACTTCTGGAGTTTAGTAAAACTCGCAGATTTGAGTTAAAATTATTAAGTTTTAACAAAATGTCGTACGAAATACTTTACAATATTGATTTTAAAGGGTATCCTCACAAGCAAAGTCCAAAATATTACGAAATAAACAAAATAATAACAGGTGATTTTATGGGCGACCACAAAACTGAGATAATTATTTTTCAAGATAATCTTGAAAAGATTGAATGGCTAACACAAAAAGTTGAAATATATAGTTTCGAATAATTCTATGAAGACTCTAAAAACAATATCTCTGCTTATATCATGTATCATGGTGTTTTATTCATGCAATAAGCCTAAAAAAACGACTACTGTAAAATCGGGAATAAAGATAAGTGAAGTCAATTTACTAACTAACTGCCTGCAAAAAAACCTCCAATTAGATTATCATGATGCTATCCAAACAGGTTTTACTATCCCATCGAATAATCAAACAGATAATGGGTATTTTAATTTTGACTTTACAATAGAAAACCAAACAGACAGTGTGCACGAATATTTTTATAAAATTTACTATCAAAACGAATCTTACAAATGGCCCGAGGCCAACCCAGGTAACAAAACAAAACAACACGAATTTGCTCACGAAAATTTTTATGGTAGCTGGGAAGATACAAATATTGGATTCAAATCATGTGGAAAAATATCGGCAAATGAAAAACTAAAAATTAATGATAAATTTAGAATAGTAGGCAATCCAAGAAACGAAGAAATATATTTTTACGAAGGAGAAAACGACCGATGGAAACGAAACCCACGAGTTGGAGAATACAGTTTAATGATAGTAGTAGTTACAAATAAAGATATAGAAACTATCCCCGATTTTATAAAAAACATAAACGAACAAGACCAAGGACAATTTGTAAATCCTTTTTACTATTTTTTACATGGACAAGGAAAAGACATTGCTAATTGCGAAATAAACTACTATAATAAAATCATAAATGTAAGTGCCTCTCCTAATCTTGGCAATGGAGTTTTTATAAACGAAAATATTTTTGTAAATAAAAATGTGGAAGAATTTAAAGACCTATACGACTGCAACTGCAACGATTCCGACAATATGTACAATAAAGCTAATATTGCTCAATTCATTCATTACATAGACGAGTCAAGCCAAATTGACAATGTTCCAATTATTCAAGATTTTTTTGGAGGCAATTTTACTAAAGAAGAGTACAATTATTTACGCACTTTTTATAAAAAAGAAGATCGAATAAAAATTCTCCCTCAAACAGCCTCAAAAGCATGCGAAACAATACAAAGTGATTCCATCGAGAACAAAATTATTATTCGTAATCCTGCCTCAGAATATGGCAAATGGGAAAAACAAAATGTAGGAATGATTACTCGTCATGGCTTTACTTATGGAAAATATACAGTTAAAGCAAACCTCACAGAGTTACTTAATAGTGATAATGTATGGAACGGAATTACTAATGCTATCTGGCTAATATATCAAGGTGGACGTGGAACGCACTTAACTAACTGGAATTATCGACGTCCGTGTAAAGAAAAAGGCTACATGAAAACTTACTGGGGCGGAGGTCAAGACGACAGAGTTGAGCGTGTTGCATATAGCGAAATAGATTTTGAAATATTAAAAACTGTACCCTACTGTCCAAGCAGCAAATTCCCTCCTGTTTACAATAATTACGAAGCAAATACAAACCGAGTAAAAGATTGGAACACAAAATTACCAGAAGATGTTTTAAAAGATGACGCTAATATTGCAGTTTGTTGCACAAATTGGGATATGGCATGCTGGGAACCAAAAAACTTCGCAGCTGGATGTCATAAAGTAATGCACAATGGTAAAACATATTTAGCCCATAGATGGAGCGATAACTATAGAGCAGTTACAACTAAATATATGGCTCCCGATGACGAACTTTTTGCTAACGATTATTATTATTTTCAAATCGACTGGCAACCCGATAAAATTATTTGGAGAATAGGACCCGAAAAAGACCAACTATTCGAAGTAGGATATATAGACCAAACTATTTCAATGATACCTAATAATCAGATGCTATTGATTGTAACTCAAGAGTTTCATAACACAAATTGGTGGCCAGGTTCTCCATACCAACAAGAAAACATACCATTCCCTGAAAAAGATTATGTTGGCGAAATTTATGAAATAACAGTAGAATAAAAATGGTATTTAGCAGTAACATATTTTTACTCTATTTTTTACCAATATTTCTTGCACTCTACTACCTTGCCGACAAAAAACACAAGAACTTTGTTGCCCTAGCTGCTAGTATTTTCTTTTATGCTTGGGGAGCTCCTAAATTCATTTTTATAGTTTTAGCATCAATAACTGCCGATTTTTATCTTGTTCAGCAGATGTATAAATCTGAGGGCAAACGACAAAAAATACTATTAACGGCATCGGTAATACTAAACATTGGATTATTGGCATATTTTAAATATGCTAACTTCTTTGTTGACAATATAAATGCTTTTTTAAATATTACCAATGCAGGTCAAATAAACTTAGCACAAATAGCACTCCCAATAGGAATATCATTTTTTACTTTCCAAAAATTTACCTACACAATTGATGTATATAGAGGCAAACAAAAACCACTAGAAAGAATTTGGGATCTTTTCTTGTACATTTTACTTTTCCCACAATTAATTGCTGGACCAATTGTTAGATATAACGAAATTGCCGACCAACTTATAGATCGTTCAAAAAATGAAACTGCCGATAATCGTATCACAGGAATGTACCGTTTTATCATCGGTTTGGCTAAAAAAGTTATAATTGCTAATGTTATGGGGGCTCATGCTGACATGATTTTTAATGTAGACCCTACATCAATATCAACCGCCACAGCATGGACAGGAATACTCGCATATACTTTTCAAATATATTTCGACTTTTCGGGATACAGCGACATGGCAATAGGATTAGGAAAAATGATAGGTTTCAAATTCCCAGAAAACTTTAACAATCCATATATTAGCCGGTCTATAAGCGAATTTTGGAGACGCTGGCATATCACACTCGGAAGATGGATGAAAGATTACCTCTATATTCCATTAGGTGGAAATCGTGTAAATTCAAATATTCGTTTATATTTTAATCTTTGGTTTGTATTCTTAATATCTGGATTATGGCACGGAGCCTCATGGACTTTTATTGCCTGGGGAGCTTTTCATGGCACATTCCTAATACTAGATAGACTTTTTCTACTTAAAATATTAAACAAATCTGGCAAAATAATATCTATTACTCTCACTTTTTTAGTTACTGTAGTTGGATGGGTGATATTTAGATCCGAAACCATGGGATTTGCCTTCGATTTTATCGAAAAATTATTTAACTTTTCTTCAGGGCAAATTATCGCACCCGATTCAGAATTCTGGACAATATTTATTCTTGCAGTCATTTTTAGTTTTTTTACAGCAATAAAACCAGGACTCAAAATCGAACAAAAAGTATTTTATGCAAACTATAATTGGACAAGATATATAACTATGGGAATGATATGCATGATATTACTTATTTTGTCAGTCGCATCTATTACCTCATCAGGATTTAATCCATTTATATATTTTAGATTTTAATATTGTAAAACCACTCTCAAATTAAGCCTTATTTTTGACGCTTTCTTAACTATTTGCCGACAGGTAGAGGTTAAAGACACAAAAAGTAGTGGTTTTAGCTGCGATGTGCTGGACCTAACCCGCATTATTACCTTCGGTGAGGGCTAACGAAGTAAAACTCGTAAACTCGGTTCCTGCAGACACTAACTAGAGAAATGTCATATAATTCTTCTACCTACGTTTACCAACCACTCCTTGCAACAATATTCCTCCAATAATCAAAACCAAACCAACAAGCGTCGCGGTTTTAATCTGCTCTCCAATTGTAATACTAACGATAATTAAAGAAATAAAAGGAGCAAAATAGATTAAATTACTAATTTTCGCAGTTGTTTTTGATAACGACAGAGCTTTCATCCAAAGGAAAAATGTAAGTCCCATTTCAAAAACACCGACATACGTTACTCCTATTATGCCATAAAACTCTGGAAATACAATACTTTTGGTAAAAAGACAATAAATCAGAATATACAAAAATCCAAAAAAGAAATTCATTAATAATTTAACCGTCTCATTACGTTTATCTTTAACATTTAGTAACCAGAATAAAGCCCAAATTACAGTACTTACGACTGCTAATGCGACACCATAAGGATTTGTGAATTGAAAATCAAGAATATTCCCACTTGTTGCAATAACAAAACTACCCATAAAAGAAATAAGTATCGCTACAAAACTCCAAATTCGAATCTTTTGTTTTAAGATGGGAATTGAAAGCAACACCAAAACAACCGGCCACAAATAATTTAAAGTAAGAGCTTCTTGAGCAAGCAAAACATCATAAGCCTGAAAAAGAATGAAATAGTAAAAAAATGGATTTAAAAACCCTAAAAGTGCTGACATTAAAACATCTTTAATTTTCTGTTTCCACAAAAGACTCCACTTTTTTTGAGCAGTAATAAAAACTATAAAAACAAAAAGCGAAACCAAGACCGACCAAAACAACAAATTCACAAAATCTAGCTCTCTCAAAGCAAGTTTAAAAGCTGATCCAACTGTTGACCAGGAAAGCACT
>JAQUBO010000102.1 GCA_028686735.1 Bacteroidales bacterium | reverse complement strand
GTGTTACTGGAAGAGGTATTGATGGTGAAGGCGAGCCACGTGTAGGTGCGAATATAGTGGAAAAAGGTACTCCCAATCGTACTAGTGCTGATGAAAATGGGCGTTTTTCTATTACCACATCGCAAAAGGGGAAAGTATTGTTGTTTTCGTTTGTAGGATATGTAGATTTTGAATATACTATTACTAAAACAGCTAAAGTGCAGGATATAGGAGATATTACTCTTTCTACCTCTAAAATGATGAGTCCTGAAGTAATTGTTTCCGCTACTCGAGCTGACGACTTAGCTCCTGTCGCTAATTCAATTATTGATGCCGAAGCTTTAGATAAGAGAAATTTTTCCCAGGATTTACCGTATATGTTAGAATTGACACCTTCGTTTGTGGCGACTTCTGAATCGGGGACTGGTGTTGGTTATACAAATTATAGAATACGGGGAACCGATCCAACTAGAATTAATGTTACTGTTAATGGTATGCCTTTAAATGATGCTGAATCGCAAACAATATTTTGGGTAAACATGCCCGATTTTGGAAGCTCAGTTAGTAGTGTCCAAATTACTAGAGGTGTTGGAACTTCAACTAATGGAGCAGCTTCTTTTGGAGGTAGCATGAACTTTTTAACCGGAAATCCAAGCAACAAACCTTATGCACAACTAAGTTTGATTGGAGGGAGTTTTAATACTTTTAAACAAAATATTTCTGCTGGTACCGGACTTATGGATAGTGGGCTTTCTTTTGACTTAAGACTCTCTAATGTTTCTAGTGATGGATATGTCGAAAATGCATTTGCGAAAAATCAATCCGTTATGTTTTCTACGTCGTGGAAAAGCAAAAAAAGCCTTGTGAAAGCTAATTTTATTCATGGACGTCAAAGAACAGGAATTTCGTGGTGGGGATGTCCTGAAGAGATGCTAGAAATAGATAGAACTTATAATCCTGCTGGCGAATATTTTGATGAGCAAGGGAATAGAAAATATTACGAAGATCAAACAGATAATTATATACAAACACATTATCAGCTGTTATTTTCACACATGTTTAGTGATAAAATTGATATTAATGCTGGTTTGCATTACACTCGTGGAGATGGTTATTATGAGCAATATAAAGAAGATGCAGTATTTAATGAATATGGTCTTCCCAATATTATTGTGCCTGGCCTTCCTGTTATTAGTGGTGTCGACACCTTAAACTCTCCAGATATTCTTATAACCGAAAGTGATATTATTCAACGAAAAATGATGGGTAATGATTTTTATGGCGGAACTTTATCTGCTAACTATAAATCAAAAAAAATGCGAGTAAGCATTGGTGGAGCAGGGAATTTTTATGATGGAGACCATTTTGGAAATATTATTTGGATGAGTAATGCAGGCAAAGTAGAAAAAGATTTTGAATGGTATCGAAATAATGGTACTAAAGTCTCGATGAATGTTTTTGCAAAACTTAATTATCAAGTTGTGAAAGATCTATTTGTTTATGGAGATATGCAATATCGGCATATAAATTACGAAATGTTTGGAAAAGATTATGATTTAATGCCAGATGGAACACAAAAAGATTTGGCTCAAACGCATTCTTTTGATTTTATTAATCCTAAAGCTGGTTTATATTATTTTATAAACTCTAAAATGAAAGCTTATGCGTCGTTTGCAATATCGAATCGTGAGCCAACTCGAACTAATTTTAAAGATGCCACTGGTGATCCTACTAAAACACCAATGTACGAAACACTAAATGATATTGAGTTGGGATATATCTTTCAGCAAACCAATCTTAATTTTGGAGCGAATTTGTATTATATGGATTATAAAAACCAATTAGTACCAACAGGTGAAAAATCAAGTGTTGGGTATGATATTATGACAAATGTGCCAGAGAGTTATCGGGCAGGAGTGGAGCTTTCTGCTGGAATTAGGCCACATAAAATCTTGGATATAGAAGCTAACTGTACATTTAGTAAAAATAAAATAAAAAACTTTGCATCGTGGGCTACTGCTTATGATGAGTCGTGGAATGAAACTTTTGAAGCTTATAATTTAGGTGAAACTGATATTGCATACTCACCAAATATTATTGCTGCGGGTATTGTATCGTTTAAACCACTAGATGGTCTAAATATTAGTTGGATTTCTAAATATGTTGGCGATCAATTCTTTGACAATACTTCAAATGAAAATAGAATGCTTGATGCCTATTGGGTAAATAATTTGCAATTAGATTACACCTTTACTACAAATCTGTTTAGTGAAATTCAAGTTAAGTTTTTAGTAAATAACATACTAAATCTTCAATATTCTAATAATGCTTATGGCGGAATGTGGTATGAACAAGGCATAGAACAAACTTGGGCATATTATTATCCGCAGGCTGGGATAAACTTTATGGGTGGATTGGTGTTGAAGTTTTAAGTAAATTTGAAAATATGATAGTGATTTTAATCGCAATTAAACTATAATCTAAAATGTGAATGATATTTTCAAAAAGAAAACTCTGCCGTTCAGATAAGCATATTTGTCGGCAGATTGTCTTGAGTTTGCATAAATTCCACTTGATTCCTTGCTTGCGATACTGATGTTTTGATTATTCAGGATGTTTTTAACTGAGGCGAAAATATTTAGGTTTGCCTGATTATTTAAAATATTAAATGATTTGCCAACTGTTAAATTAAAGCTTATTCCACCATTAAGTTTTTGTTGTGTAAAATATGCATCCGAAATAATTGACGCTACTCCAAAATCATCAGCAACAAACTCTGTACGGCATTCAGGGGCAAATCCACCATAGATATTATTGTAATAATTTGCGTTGATGCGTGCAAACCAATTTCTTGAATTGTTAAATGTAATTCCAATATTTAAAATTGTCTGCGGGAAGTTTGGTAACTTGTAGTTTTTTGTAAATAAGGTAGCATCTTCAAGTAAAATGTCATTTTTATATTGTTCGAATACGTTCATTACAGGACGGTTTGTATATTTATAAATACCGTGAGATGCACTAAAATGAAGATAAAATGCTTTTGCAAAATTGTATTCAGCGTATAATTCGAGACCTGTGTTTAATAAGTTAATGCTGTCTATTTGTAGAGTTAAGTAGCTCGAATTGACCTCATCATAGATGTTATTAGTAGTGGTTTGGTTAAATGTATTATTGTAAAATCCAGATAATTGGATTTTTATTTTATTGCTAACAAAACTATAGTTAAGCTCTGAATTGAATACCGAGTAATTGTGATAATTGTTAATTGAGTCGGATACATTTGGAAATAGATAAATATTATTATATTCTGGCATTCCGCTAAACCACGAAGTCCCAGCACTGAGTTTCATTTTGTTACTGATATTATATCTTATAAGCCCGTTTATTCGATAATCTAATCCTGAAATTTTTTCTCCCTTGCCGAGTGAGTTATCAGAATAGAAAAAGTTTTTCATATTTCCTGTTCTGAGAAATTGTTTATATCCAAAATTACCTGATATTGAAATATCTGTTTTGTCGAATTGTCGTTTAGTCAGAAAGAATCCGCTATAGTTATTTTCCGTTAATATGTAGCTGTAACCGAATGTGTCGCCTTCATATATTAGGTTATTTGTTATTTGCAAATCACTTTGAGGACTAAGTCCTGTTAAAATGTATTCAGCCTCCTTTGAGATGTCAAGCTGAAAATCTGCACCCAGCAGCGAAGCCATACTTTTATAGTATTGTGATTGTTTGTGTTTTATATATATACCACCAGTTGTTAAACTATTCTCTGTTTTATTTGTGAATTGACTTGTTGCTTGTACATTGTTAACAGATTGATTATGTTCCGAAATGTAGTATTTTGCTCTATTCCCAAATACATCATTGCCAGTTATTCCGTCAGCACCTTGAATGTGATACAAGTTTTTAGTATTTGCGTAATAAATGTTATCCCAATTTAGTCTGTAGAAATCTGGTTCATTTGTCCATTGATTTGTCAGATATGAGTACATATAACTATCTTGATTATAATATCCAGGTAAATAGCGGTAATATGTTGGAAATGGACTTATTGCATCATAATACTCAAGTTCTGAAACTGCATTATTAAGTACGAAATAGGATACACTTGTATTCAAACTATTCTTTTCAGATATTTTCCAATTATGATTTAAAATACCATTGTAATTGTTGCCACGAGAATAATTAGCATTTAAAATTTCATCATTCCAATATCCATAATTTGGGTTGTAAAATTTATCATTTCGTAATTCATATACTTCATTAACACAGATTGTACTGTAAATTCCGTAGTAATTGTTACCAAATAAGCTTAGCGAAATAATATGTTTATCGCCAAACGATTTAGATATCTCAGCAAAGTAATCAAGTTGATTTAATCCTGTTTCTTCAATATATCCTTTAGGTGCAAGTACTCCAGATGCAGCAATAGTATAACTGATGCCGTTGCTTAGAATTCCACTAGAATAGTTTAATTGTATTTGACTTCCAAAATTTGGGAGATTAGTTGTAATAGATGCGGCTCCATTCATTTTATTTTGGCTATCCTCTGTTGTTATTTGATAGGTTCCAGCCGATCCGCCATGCAAATTTGATGTGTAATTTAATTCTGATTTATAGGTTGCCCCATGCAATATATTTGTCAATCCAGACCACGAAGGAATAAATTTGGATTGGATATTATTTTCGTTGACAACAATTCCTTTATAAACTACATTGAACTCGTACGGATCAAGCCCCCGTTGCAATAAGCCGGAGTTAAGACTATAAGCATTGTAATTGTTTAGAAATAAATTGTCAGAAGTAGAGTTTAGTTCATTTAGATAATATGACGAATAATTAAAAATAACATTTTGGTTTAATAATCTATTCTCAATTAATATGGCCGTCTGTTTGTATTTAGTTGAGTCTGGTGTGTTATCAATAGATGAATGAGGTAGTGTTTTCTCTGAGCAGAATACTTGAAGAATAAATAATGAAAATATAATTAAAACAAATGCTTTTTTCATAAAAATACTTTATAGTTCAAAGATAAGTAAGAAAATCGTATTTTATGTCGGAAATCTTATGATAGTTTGCAAAAAAGATCACTTTGTGAGTAATTACAAACCCAGCTGTTAGACTAATAAGTGTATGTGGTTTTATATAGGCTGTTAATTCTGTTCATACAATTTCTTATTTGTTTCTAAATATTCAACAAATTCATCTATTGTACTCGCTTTAATATTAAACCCTGCTGTGTCTTTTACATATTTAATTTGCTTGTAACTGTCTGTGAAAATTGAAGGTGCAATAAAATGGCACATTGATTTTCTCTCATTTTTCTTTGAAAAGGTTTTTAAATGCCTTTCGATGGGCCAAATTTCCATCATCGTTTGTGTTCTGCCACGAGACATTGTTACTTCAACCAAAATCCCGTTATCGTCTTCTAAACATTCAATATCGCCTTGATTTCCTTGCCCACCTGCTGTAGATGTTGGGATGCCTTCGTCATCTGCTGGATAGTTTGGAATAACAATTACATCTTTTAATTTACTTTTTATAGCAATGGCCGTTAAGAATTCTAATCTAATCGGGTGCGATAAATATTTTAAAACTTCATCTGTTGATTTTCCTTTGTTAGATAAGATTTGCAGTTCTTTTTTTATTAATTCCCAAGAATAATGCTCAACCCATTTAGTTAACAACTTATCATTTTCTTCAACTTCTATTTTTTTGCCAGTTTCGATGATTAAATTTTCATCGGTTGTTGCCATATAATCGAAATATTCTTTTTCATCCTCAAATGTTGGATATTCTGAATAATGTTCAAGTATATATGAAACTTTTTCTTCTTCATTTCTATTTATATCAATAAAGCGACCACCACCACGCAAAGAAATTAAGCCCGTCAATCTCATTTTTCTAATAAATTCATCAGGGTAATCAACCATAATTGATTTTGTATCTCTTACAATATCTGCACCTTGCATTATTTCATCTTGACATATCTCGGAAATTACTTCCCAACTTGGTGAATAGCCAAACTGCTTTCTTAGTTTTTTAATTCGTTTATACAGACTATTCGCATTGTTGTTTTTCCAATATAATACAAGAGGAAGTTCTAATTTTGAGATTCCTGCCCCATTAAAATCATCATCATTATCAAGTTTTTGAATTACTTCTAAAAGTAAAATTAGAGGAACATTATTGTTTAAAACACGAATAAATGGATTATTCCTCTGATAATTAGCCATTGCGTGTAGAAATGCTTGTTGCTCAAGCTCTGGATTTGGTTCAGAATATAGAATAAATTCATCCAGAATTTCTATATTTATAGAGTTCGCTAATTTTAAACCTATTTCTGAAAATTCAATTTTCTCGTTAGTCAAAAAATACACAAAACCTAATTCTTTTGCAAAATCAAATATAGTAGCAAATCTAGAAGGCCAGCCTTTTTCAAAACCTACTTCTTTATGGCTTTGAGGATTATTCTCTAAAATATATTTAACATCTTCATCGACTAAAATAATTTCTGAAAACTCTCCTTTATATGTAGAAGACCACTTTTGTTTAATCTCATTAGATACTTTCATTGGACGATATATTCCATAACGAATTAACTCTCCAATTATTTTTTCAGAAAGTTCTTTCGTTAAAATCTGATTATTAAACTTTGCGAGTATGTGTAACAACCCTTTCATCCTTTTGGGATTTCTCACTGTGGTTGTGAAAAGTAAGGGTTTGTAAGTCGATTTTCGTTTTGCCATAATTATACACTAAAACTTCGTTAAAATCTTTAATTGTATTGTCGTGGTAACTGATATAGTTACTCTTAATATTTTGAACATTATAATTTTTACTCCATTTTAAAAACAATTCGTTCACTTTGCCTTTATAATGCGTTACATTAGAGATTGCAAAATTTACGTTAATATCATCTAAATAATCAATTAAGTCAATTAAAATTCTTTCTGTTTCGTTATTCCAAAGTTTATTATATTCACTAAATGTAATTAAATAGGGAGGGTCTATATAAACAAAATCATTTTCTTGAAATTTTATGTGTTTAAAAAACTCTCCAAAATCAAGATTTGAAAAATTTAACTTTCTGTTTTTTGTAATTGCAAAATAGTCCGTCAAAGCATTATAAACATTTCTATTAAAATCTACATTTCCAACAGGTAGATTATATTCTCCTTTCGAATTGAAACGTAGCATTCGATTAAAACCATAAATAAGCATTAAATACAAAATTAATACATCTTTTGTTTGACTATTATTGTAATCTTCTTTTAATTTATTAAAACCTACTTTGTTGAATTTCGCATAATATGTTTTCTGCCACTCATCCTTTAAAGATTGAGGAACAATGTCTTTTGTGTATGAATGCGAAAGCTTATACTTTTCAATTATTTTATTTATTTCATTAAAAAAATTAGGCTGATTATCGGCATTTGAAACGAGATATTTGTGAATATTAATAATATTTGTATCAATATCGTTTAAAAAATATTCTTTTGCTTTTATATTCATAAAAACAGACCCACCACCAGTAAATGGCTCAATAAATCTATCTATTGTTTGAGGGAAGTATTTACTAATCTCAGGGAAGAGTTTGTATTTATCCCCAACATAAAATAATGGAGAACGATATGCTTTTGTTTTACTCATATTTTTTTGTTAAAAATAGAAATTCTTTATGGTCTGAAAAATTTGTTTTCCCTGTATTAAAAAACTTGTGAGATTGTTCAAATACTTTAGTTTCTCCAATATTGTTTAATATTTCGGTTATTTCCTCTAATTTAATTTTGTTTTCTGATGATTTACTTTTTGATTTGTATGTATTATTATATGAGACAGCTAAATATTTCACATCTAAATTAGTTACTAATTCTTTAAAACTATTTTTCGCTTTTACAGTACAATACGTACTCATATTTTCAGGTTCTGGTTTTAAAGCTACTCCAAATAACTCGGGGCTATCCCATTTTATTAGTGTTTCATAAATATGGTAAAATCTGCTGTATTGTCGTGAATTATATGGCGGGTCAATGTATGCAATATCTGCTTTTATATCTTTCGAGAGTAAATTTGCATCTTTTCTGTAAATTTCAACATTATCAAAATCATTTATTTCGATTAGTTTTAATTGAAATGGCTTTTTTCTAATTGGCTTTTTGATGTATGCATCAAAATGCCCAACAGTATTTGCAACTTTGTCTATATTGTAAATTAAAGTAGCTAATAAAATATTATATTCTTTTTCTGTTAAATTGGCTCTTTTATTTTCAATGTCTTGCCTGATATATCCAATTTTTTTTGCAATATTTTGCTCAAAAAACTTGTTGCCATAGTTATTTGAAAAATAATTATCGCCTAATAAATTTGAATTGGTTGAGTTATATTTATGTATGAAATCTACTAACTTTTCTTTGTTCCATTTCCCTTTTTCAAAAAAAGCCTTATAAATCACATTGTTTGAGTAAAGTAGGTCATTAATTATTACTTTATCATATCTTAATATAGCTGATTGTGAAACAATTGCCGTTCCAGCAAAGATGTCTATAAAACTTTTTATGTTTTTAGTTTCGGCTTGGATTGTATTCATTATCCAATTAGTTAGTTTCGCTTTATTACCAATATATCTGCGGCTTTCAAGTTTTATTCTTTCTTGGTTCTCGTATTCAATAAAAAGTGATTTCCCATATTGTATTTTTTTTTCAGCAAGTTGCATTGCCTCTATTCCAAACTCTTCATCTTTAATTTCACAAATTATTTTGTCACTTATAAGATGTTTTATTAGTTCATTTTCATCGTATTTGTAAAAAACCGCAAGTTTTTGAATTTGCTCTTTGGTGGGTAATCTTTTTCCTGTTTCAATTCTGCTTAACAAAGTATAATTTATTTGGGTTACTCGTGTTACGTCTTGAAGTGAAAAATTATTAGTTTCTCTAATGTCTTTTAAAATATTTCCAACTGATGCAATAGTATCCAACATATTTTGACAATTTATGACAAAATTATAAATAATTTTTGTAAATCAAAGACTAATTTCATTTTTTTTAGGGTAGAAAGAAATAGCTCTTTTGTAACCGAAATTTTTGTACAATTAGTTTTTTCATAAGTATTAGTGCATAATAAAAAGTATAATCAATTGTAAATCAAATGTTTACAAATAATATACTGTTAATAAATAATGTAAAAAGCTCTGGTAGTCCTTACATTAGAAAATGAATATAAATTCTAATACTAATGTGAGATATATGCTTACCAAAGATGAAAGTAGGAGTAATGCATTAATTCAAATATTGAAAGAGCATGGTTTAGGGAAAAGTAAGTTTATCAAAATTAAAGGCTTAATTGAATTTGTTACCTCTTTAGCAGTTTCTACTTGTTGGCTCACACCAGCTTGTTGTAAGTATATTACTTAGTGTCCGCAAGAATCGAGTTTACTCCGTCAGCTGACGGATGACTGGTTCAGTTCGTCAAGCTCACTGCATCGCACCGTATCGTAGCACATCGCATAGTAGCTAAAACTATATTTTTTCCGTCTCTGACCTGCCTGTCGGCAGACAGGTGAGAAAACACAACAGATAAGTAAGAAAATCGTATTTTATGTCGGAAATCTTATGATAGTTTGCAAAAAAAAATCTTCAAGCATGTTCTGATTTGAATAGAAATGTTTTATGAATTTTATTTACTGTCTGTTTGGTATATTATTGGATTCCTCAGTATAATCAATTGATTTATCTGCAATAATACTTGGGTTTATTATAAAATTGTCATCCCTTATGTTAATATGATTATAAATATTCTTATTTAACAGAGTATTGTTATCAGGCTCATCATCAGAATAATAAGAAATTAATCCTACATTATGAACTAAAGTAACGTCTGTCATTCGATTAAGTATTTCTTCTTGAGTTAGAGCGTGTTCCCATACAGACACATTATCAACTTCACCATCAAAGTTTTGAGCAAAATTCCATGCTGCCATTGAACTTAAGGATATAATAAAATCTGGCTCAAAGCTATTTGATCTACCAGTACTCATTTTACCGGATACCTCAACGCCATTTATGTATAATTTCTGTTGATTACCATTGCAAATTGCGGCAAAATGAAACCATTCTCCTTCTTTCATCGGGCGGTCAGAGTATGTGTTATTAAAACCAGATTTAAATTTTAAACCAAATTCAAGTTGTGAACAATTCGAGTTTTTTTGAATTATAAACTGAATCTCTTCATCATCTTTATGATTGTTCTCTGCTACAATACTGGACCAGCTTATTTCTCCAATAGTGTTTGATTCCCATTTTATCCAACCCATAACAGTGAATTGATTTTCTGGTTCTAAGTTTATGCTGCTAATATTTATATAAGCATTCTCTATTAATTTGAAAGTGTTGGATTTTTTCTGTGATAATAAAATTAGTGGAAGAATTACTGATAAAATGATACAAATAATTTTTTTCATGTCTATAATTTTTTGATTTCTTTTATAAATATAGGTCCTAAAAACCCTAAATCCAAATGGTATTAGACAGTCTATGTGGGAAAGTATATAAGCTTGATTGACATGGATAATTACTGCTGAAAAAATAAATAAATAATTATTGTCAATATTATTGTATTTGCTAATGCTAAATAAGGCTTTTGTGTTATTGCTTTTGGTGGTTAGTATGAAAAGGGTAGGCTTTATCCCTAATGTTAAAATGGGAAATCTTATAATAGTTTGTAAAAAAAAAATTCAAGCATGTTTTGATTTTAACCGAGGTGTTTTATCTCGCATTATTCTAAAGAGGAGTAATACTAACTCTCATTGTAATTGAGAAAAACCGAGGTAACATAAAAAAGGCTATCTAAAAATATTTTTGATAGCCTTTTTTATTATTATTTGATATTTGTTATTAAACCAAAGTTTTTTCTACAGCTTCCATTCCGTTATTAATTGCTTCTTCGTTAAGCGGAAGAAGTTTATGATTACGAACGGGAATAGATTTTTTGAGACCTTTAATAACATTTTCCATTTTAACAATTGGTTTAGTTTTAAGGTATGCACCTAAAACCACCATGTTAAATACTTTAACATTACCCATTTTTTTTGCAATACTAGTTGCTTCTACTTTATGGATATTTATGTCTTTACGTTCTGGATGGCGTGTTATACCATTTGGATCGTATAATAGAGTACCACCAGGTTTAACCATCGGTTCAAACTTATCCATTGATGGTTGGTTAAGTACTATGGCAGTATCATACTGGTTTAATATTGGAGAGCTGATTCTTTCGTCACTAATAATTACAGTAACGTTAGAGGTTCCACCTCTCATTTCTGGTCCGTATGATGGCATCCATGATACTTCCTGACCTTGCATAAGGCCTGAGTAAGATAATATCTTACCCATCGAAAGAACACCTTGTCCACCAAAACCGGCAATAATTATTTCTTCAGTCATAATTTTTACGTTTTAATTATTTACTAACAATTTCACCGTCCACTTTAATATCTCCAAGTGGATAAAACGGGAACATATTTTCTTCCATCCATTCGTTTGCTTTTACTGGAGGTAACTTCCAACCAGAGTTGCAGTTAGAAACTATCTCAACAAACGAAACACCTCTTTTTAACTTTTGGTTTTCAAAAGCCAAACGGATTGCTTTTTTAGCTTTTCTCACATTACGTGGGTTATGCACGCTTTGGCGAGTTACGTAATATGTCCCAGCAAGCTGTGAAACAAGTTCTGTCATCTTTAGTGGGTTTCCCATCATATCAATATCTCGACCGTAAGGACAAGTAGATGAAGGCATTCCTTTGAGAGTTGTTGGAGCCATTTGACCACCAGTCATTCCATAAATACCGTTGTTTACGAAAATAATTACGATATTTTCGCCACGGTTACATGCATGAATTGTTTCGGCAGTACCAATAGCAGCCAAGTCGCCATCTCCCTGATATGTAAAAACATATTTTTCGGGCATTAAGCGTTTGATTGCTGTTGCAAGAGCTGGTGCTCTTCCGTGTGCCGCTTGTTGCATGTCTAAGTCAAGAAAATTATACATTAAAACGGAGCAACCAACAGGGCAAACACCTACGGTTTCGCTTTGGATGTCCATTTCTTCTATTACCTCTGCAATAAGACGGTGAGCAGTACCATGACCGCATCCCGGACAATAGCTTAAAGTAGCATCTGTCATTACCTTGCTTTTTGTATAAACAAGGTTTTCTTCTTTTATGATATCTTGTATTGTGATTTCAGCCATGATTTAACCTCCTATTATTTTTTGTTCTAAAGCTTCAACGATTTCTTCTGGTGCAGGAATTACTCCACCAATACGACCAAAATGAGCAACTGGTTTTTTAAATTGTACTGCAAGTTGCAAATCTTCAACCATTTGTCCTGCACTCATCTCAACTGCTAGAAATCCTTTAACTTTATCAGTTAATTCTCCAATTACTTTTGTCGGATATGGATAAAGAGTTATTAAACGTAAAATACCTACTTTTATTCCTTTAGCTCTTAGCAAATCCATAGCTTTCATGCTTAAGCGTGCTGATGAACCATAAGCAACAAGGATGTAATCGGCATCGTCTGTATTTATTAACTCATATCTCACTTCATTTTCTTTTACCTCTTTGTATTTCTCTATGAGTTTTAAATTAAATTCCTCTTGCTTTGCTGCAACAAGATCCAAAGATGTAATAATATTACGCTCTCTTGTTTTGGGCTTTCCAACAGTTGCCCAAGGGCATTGTTTAATAATTTCTTCAGGAGTACGTCTTTGTTTTTGAGGACCGATTTCAACTTTTTCCATCATCTGACCAATAATACCATCAGATTGTATCATAACTGGATTACGATATTTAAATGCTAATTCAAATCCTAATTCTACGAAATCGTACATTTCTTGAACAGAGGCTGGTGCTAAAACTATAAGCCTATAATCACCATGTCCACCACCTTTTGTTGACTGAAAATAATCAGACTGTGATGGCTGAATAGTACCTAAACCAGGACCTGCTCTAACTACGTTTACTATTAAACATGGTAGTTCTGCTCCTGCAATATATGAGATACCCTCTTGTTTTAAACTTACGCCAGGACTTGAAGACGAAGTCATTGCCTTACGTCCGCAACCAGCCGCACCATAAATCATGTTTATTGCTGCAACTTCACTTTCTGCCTGTAAAACTACCATTCCTGTTCTTTCGTGAGGCCTTTCTGCCATTAAATACTCTATTACCTCCGATTGTGGGGTAATTGGGTATCCGAAATAAGCGTCAGCCCCAGAGCGTATAGCAGCTTCTGCTATCGCTTCGTTACCTTTCATTAACCTTAATTCTTTCTTCATTTTTTTAATTTTTTATGTGATTAAATCAGGCCACTTTAACCTTATAAACTGATATTACTCCATCTGGACATACTATTGCACAATTTGAACAACCAATACATGCTTCCGGATTTTTCATGTAAGAGTAGTTATAACCCTTACCATTTACTTCTTTTGCTAAGTCTAGAACGTCCTGAGGACAAGCAGGGATACAAACACCACAGCCTTTACACGCCTCAACGTCAACTAAAATAGCTCCTCTGATTTTTGCCATAATTATATTGTTTTAAAAAATATTATTTATACACCTCAAAATTAAAAAAAATATTTAATTCTGAAAATGTTTATTGACAGGTTTTAAAAGATTTATGGAAATTTGTGTATAACATATTTTTAAATTATACTTTATTTAGTAGGTGTAAACAATAAACTACTTAAACTTAAACAGTTCTCTTGCACTTTGAAGACGTGTAAATTTATAATCTAATTACGTGGTGTGGTGCGTAAAATGAATGTGGCTTGTAATACTAAAATAGTATCAATTTATATTATTTCTCAAATAAAAATCAACATACTTAGCCCGAAAAATTCATAAATAAAACACATTTTTGGGTGTAAAAGTGTTATCTTTAGGGTATTACAACAAAAAACAAACACTTTTAAAGCACCCAAAAATGAGCAGTAAAGATACAGTATTTTATCGAGCAAACAAAGCAATTTTAGTCGATTTTTCAGCAGAAGAAATTAGTTCAGATGGTTCGTTGATATTA
>JAQUBO010000101.1 GCA_028686735.1 Bacteroidales bacterium | reverse complement strand
TCTGACACAATTAATAATTCAGATAATAATTATGAGAAAGCTAAAAACGATGAAAACGATATAATAAATGGTAATACCGAAAACAATTTTACTATAAGTCCAAATCCTAATCAAGGCAGTTTTAATATTGAGTTTGCAAACTCATGCCTTGGTTGTGAAATACGAATAATCAATTCAATAGGACAGTTGGTAAAAAGTGTTGTGGCTGATTCAGACGAAAAAACCATAAAAATTGATGGCTTAACAACAGGTCATTATAAAATTATATGTTTGATGAATAATGAAGTTGTTGATACAGGAACAATTGTAGTTAAATAATAAACCTGAGCTATAATCTTCGCAAACAATTATATAATGTTCAGATTTATCTGATAAAGTGAAGTAAGAAAGCTTAAATATAAAATAATCCCCGTATAAATATTATCGTATCACGCTTTTTATATTATATCAAATTTTTATCTTTGCTGTAATATGAATTCTTATGAAAAACGAAATAATCATATATCAAACTGATGAGCAATCGGTTAGCCTTGAAGTCAAAATTGAAGAAGATACTCTTTGGCTTACTCAGAATCAAATTGTTGAACTTTTTGACAGTAGTAAAGCGAATATAAGTGAACATATAAAAAATATATTTCAGACACTGGAATTAGAAGAAAAGACAACTGTTCGGAAAATCCGAACAGTTCAAACTGAAGGCGAAAGAAAAGTATCAAGAGAATTACAGCATTACAATCTGGACATGATCATTTCTATCGGATACAGGGTAAACTCTATTCGTGGTACACAATTCCGTATCTGGGCAAACCAAGTATTAAAAGATTACCTGCTAAAAGGATATGCTGTAAATCAGCGTGTTGATCGCATCGAAAACGACATGCATAAGGTAAAAAAAGAAATCGGAGATATAAAAGTTCAACTGAATACTTCTCTGCCGCCAAATCAAGGTGTTTTTTATGATGGTCAAACATTTGATGCCTATGTCTTTGTTGCTCAGCTAATAAAATCTGCAAAAAAGTCAATCATCCTTATTGATAACTATGTGGACGAATCGGTTTTGACATTGCTTTCAAAACGAAACAAAGCTATAGATGCCGTTATTTACACAAAAACAATCTCAAAACAATTAGAACTCGACATCAAAAAGCACAATCAACAATATCCGGCAATAGAGGTAAAAGTATTTACAAAATCTCATGACAGATTTTTAATTATTGATAACGAGATTGTATATCATATTGGAGCTTCGTTAAAAGATTTGGGTAAGAATTGGGTCGCTTTTTCAAAAATGAAACTTGAAAGCTTTGATATGATAAATAGACTTGGGATTTAGATGCAAAACAAAAAGGTAAATATGGATACTTATGCTTATGATGAATTTCGTCATAGCATAACCGACTCACCCCCATTTATTACAAATATTGAGGGGCGTACCGAACAACTTTACGGATTTTGCGTCAAATCCTCATACTCAACTTCAAATTGTCCGCCAGTAATCGACAGAGTTTGATCTTCATTATCGATATAATTAAAGAAAAATGTTCCTTTAATTTTTCTTTCTGAAGCATTATTTTCAATAATAGTAATAGAGCCATTATCAGCCTGAAACTCATAAAACCCATACTGAAACTTTGCCCATACAGGACCTTCAGCAGTAATATAATGTACTCCTGCATTTATTGTAGGAGACATCCAGATAGTAAGACTTTCCCATGCTTCATCTCTATCAACCTCTGCATGTATAACCAAAGCAGTATCATTTCGGAAAGCTGAAATCTCGCTAGCAGTACGTTGTTGGGTCTGATCTGTAAAAATAAAAATATTATTAAAGCTAGATGTATCAGAAATATTATAATATTTATACGGGACATTAGAAAAAGTACCATCCGAAATAGTTTTAAAAGTTCCATCTGAGAGACGATAAGCTTTAAAATTAAAATTCCCACTCATGGTTTTAGTTTCTTCATTTACAGAAGATATTCTAATAAATCCTGAGCCATTGCTACTATTCGCAGTCGAATAGCGTGTTGCATTTTCACTCATATTTGGTATAAACTCAGCATTATGTCCACTATTTTGTGTAATATTATATTCGCCAACCTCGGGAGAATTAACATTTAAAATAATCGTTTGTCCATTAGCAGATGACCCATAAACCTTTATAGTATGGTCGGTTAAAATAGCATGCGGGTCAGAAGTTCGCCAATTTGAACTATTAACCAAGCCATACATTACTGGTGTTTGAGCTGGTCCAGTGCTACTTCCTCCACAAGCACCAATAAATAATATCCCAATAAATAATAAGGATATAATAAAAACTCTATTTCTCATTTGTATATTTTTTGTAAAAATAATTTAAATAAATCAACCTCAAAATTCATTTATTAAAAACTCAAAAGTAATAAATATATCTATTAAACGTAGTTATTACAAAAAGGTTGATTATTTTTTTCAATTAAAGACAGTTAACCACAAACCAACTAATATCGCAGAAGTATTGATTTTGAACTAAAAAAAGTTATTTTTGCAAAATAAATAAATAGAATAAAATGGGTTTACAATGTGGAATAATCGGAATCGCAAACTGCGGCAAAACAACACTTTTTAATTGTATGTCGAATACCAAAGCAGAAACAACAATTTTTGCTTTTGCCAGTAACAAATCAAATATTGGTGTTATAAATGTCCCCGATACAAGGCTATCACAACTTGCCAACTTACAAACTACTGAAAAACTAGTTGCAGCAACTGTTGACATTGTTGACATTCCTGGACTAGCAAAAGGCTCAAGTCATGGCGAAGGCATTGGCAATCAATTTCTTGCTGACATTAGAAATACAGATGCACTAATACATGTTGTTAGATGTTTTGATGATGATAACCTACCCCACATCGAGGGGTCTGTTAATCCTGTGAGAGATATCGAAACAATCGATCTTGAATTACAAGTCAAAGATTTAGAGTCGGTAGAAAAGAAAATTGTCCGAATGGAAAAGCTTATTAAAACTGGTGATAAAGAAGCTAAAATAGCTATCGAAGTGCTAAAAATCTATCGCGAACACTTAGAAAACATGCAAAATGCAAGAACTGCTCCTGTAAAGGAAGATGATAAAAAATATGTTGCAGACCTTTCACTTCTAACAATGAAACCAGTAATGTTTGTATGTAATATTGACGAAAACTCCATTAACACAGGAAATAAGTATGTGAAAGATGTGCAAAATTCGATACAAGAAGAAAATGTAAAAATACTAACAATTGCTGCTGCTCTTGAATCAGAAATTGCCGAACTAGAAACTAAAGAGGAAAAATTTGAATTTCTGCAAGACTATGGTTTAACAGAGCCTAGTGTCAATATATTAATACGTGAAGCCTATGACATGCTAAATTTACATTCATTTTTTACTGTCGGACCCAAAGAAATAAAAGCATGGACAATAAAAAAAGGTATGACTGCTCCCGAAGCCTCTGGTGCAATACATAGTGATTTACAGCGCGGTTTTATTAGAGCCGAAGTTATGAAATATAAAGACTTTATTGAGTTCGGATCGGAAAATGCTGTTAAAAATGCTGGCAAATTTCATGTTGAGGGAAAAAACTATATTGTTGATGACGGAGATATTTTACATATCAGATTTAATGTTTAAGGAATAAAATTATGGCTGTACAGGTATCGATACCAAAAGGAACTAGAGACTTTGCAACAACAGAAATGTCAAAACGAAATTATATTTTTGATAATATAAAAACTGTTTTTGAAAAATATGCTTATCAAGCAATCGAAACTCCAGCAATGGAGAATCTATCAACATTGCTTGGTAAATATGGTGAAGAAGGCGATAGATTGATTTTTAAAATCCTCAATTCAGGAAATTATCTAAATAAAATTGACGAAGAAAAACTCAAGCATGAAAATATCTCTGATATTACAAACCTAATTACAGAAAAAGGTCTTAGATATGATCTTACTGTACCTTTTGCAAGATTTATTGTTCAAAATCGCAGTAAAATTACTTTCCCATTTAAACGTTACCAGATACAACCAGTTTGGAGAGCCGATAAACCTCAAAAAGGCAGATATCGTGAGTTTTTTCAATGCGATGTTGATGTAATTGGCTCTAATTCACTATTTAACGAATTTGAACTAATACAGATTATTGACGAAATATTTGAAATTCTTAATCTAAAAGTTACAATTAAAATCAATAATCGAAAAATATTGGCTGGAATTGCCGAAACTATTGGAGAACTAGATAAGTTTATTCCAATTACTGTAGCGATTGACAAATTCGAGAAAATAGGACTTGAAAAAGTTAATCAAGAATTACAAAAAAACGGACTTTCTGCTGAAGCTATTACAAAACTTCAGCCGGTTTTAAGTATTAAAAGAAACCCTAAAGAAAGTATTGAGTTTCTCTCCGAAATGCTAAAAACATCCAAAACAGGTCTTGCTGGATTAGAAGAGATAAAAACAATTTTTGATTATTTAAAACATTTTAAACCAATCGCAAATGTTGAATTAGACCTAAGTCTTGCCAGAGGTTTAAACTATTATACAGGAGCAATTTTTGAAGTAACATCAGATGAAGTTGAATTAGGAAGCATCTGTGGCGGTGGACGTTACGATGATTTAACCTCAATATTTGGCATGAAAGACATTTCGGGAGTTGGTGTATCGTTTGGTGCAGACAGAATATACGATGTACTAAATCAACTTAATAGATTTCCTAACGAAACAGAAAAAAGCTCAGATGTGTTTTTTATTAATTTCGGAAAAACTGAAGAACTTAAATGTATTCAAATTGCCAATGAAATTAGAAAATCTGGTTATAGTTGCGAAATCTATCCGCAAAAAGCAAAAATTGACAAACAATTCAAATACGCCAATAATAAAAATATTCAATTTGTAATTATAATTGGAGCTCAAGAATTAGAAAATAACACCCTAACTATCAAAGATATGAGTAGTGGAGATCAGACAAGTATCAAAAGTTCTGAAATTATCGATTATCTAGAAAAGGTATATTTTACGAAAAAATAATTATTAATATTTAAGAGTTAAGCAACTTAGCTTATAGATCAAGTAACTCAACAAACATATCTAAGCTTATAATATTAGTTTAATATGAGCCTAATAATAATGTTATGCACGACTTTAAGCCTCATTGCAAATTATAATACGGACTAAACGAAATTATCGGTATTGTTAAATAAAAGCTAGATCCTTTACCAAGAGTCGATTTTACCTCAATTTCGCCATCAAGCATCTTTGCATAAGCCTTACAAATTGGTAAGCCCAACCCCGAGCCTCTAACAAAATTCGACAATTGATTTTCAATTTGTACAAATCGTTTAAATATATTTTCGATGTTATCGTGGCTAATACCAATACCTGTATCTTTTACCCAAAATCGTAAAAAACTGTCTGACAATTGTTCATATCCAATCTCTACATATCCTTTTTTAGTAAATTTATTGGCATTTGAAATAAAATTGACAAGTATTTGTTTTAATTTTATTGGGTCAGAAATGCAGGTTACAGATTGTGAAGGTATATTTGGTGAGATAATAAACTTTACTTCTGCAGATTCTGAAAAAGCGACACTCATCTGCGAATGTATATTTTTAATAAACTCCAAGATATCGAAAGATTCTGTTTTTTTTGAGACTATTCCAGCTTCAATTTTAGAAATTTCTAAAATATCATCCAGAATTAGTAATAATTGATTAGCACTACTTTCAATTATTTTAATATATGCCATTTTTTCATCCTCTGTAATATCGTCCTTCAAAAGATCTGCAAAGCCTAAAATCCCATTCATTGGTGTTCTAATTTCATGGGACAAGTTACTCAAGAAGGCAGATTTAAGCTTATCGCTCTCTTCTGCTTTCTGCTGGGATTCTTTAAGGTTCTCTATCAAAGCCATTCTTTCTGTAATATCTCTAATTAAAGCCAAAACCGTATTTTCTTTAAAATACACCATCTTAACATCATAATATTTTATGTCTCCTTTAATTCGTGTTTGATATTGAAAATTAGTCATATATTTAGACTTTAAGACTTTTGTTATGTTCTTTTTTGTTAAATCTGCAATGTCTAAAGAAACTGTTTCGCTTATGTTTTTATTAAAAAACATCTTAGGTTTTTTAATTAGATTTTTCAACGAATTTGAATAAAAATCAATAATAAGACCATTTTGGTCAAATGTAAAAAGCATATCTGGTAAGGCAGACAAAAGAGCCTCTTTATGAAGATTTAGATTTTCAGCTTTAGCTTTAGCTTTTAATATATCTCTTTCAGCATTTTTTCTTTCCGATATATCATGAAAAATTGATTGATAAGAACCATCAGGCATCATTTTAGTATGCATTTCAATTGCTATTTCTCTACCGTCTGATCTTAAAATCTTACGCTCACTAATAATTGTTTCGCCCTCTTTTAGGCTTTCAAAATCTAAGGGTGTATCATTTAAACTATCTTTAATAAAAATCCCCTCAGAAATATGATCACCAACTATTTTGTTTCTTGGTCTTCCTAGTAATTCACACATATATGAATTTGCCTCAATAATAATACCTTCGTGATTACCAATAAGAATTCCTCCAACAGCAAAATCAATAAGAGACTTATATTTTTTTTCGCTTTCTAGTATTATCTTTTCTGCTTTTTTCCTTTCGGTAATATCTCTTAATACAGCAATTACTACTCTTTTATCAAAATATGTACCTGGTACAAGTGTTACTTCAGTGGGAATTATATTTCCATCTGATTTTAATCCATAAAACTCAAAGATTTCGCGCTTACCATTAAATGCCGAACGAGTTTGATCTAATAGTTTTATTATATCATTCTTATTTTTTGCACCAATGTCGGCTGGTGTTTTATCTTGTAAATAATTAACTGGATACCCAAATAAATCTTCAGCCGTTTTATTAACATCAATAAATACACCATTAACATCTTGTATAAATATGGCTTCAGATATCGAATTTATCATCCCTCTGTATGTTACTTCGGATAGTTTAAGAGTTTTCTCGGTTTTCTTTCTATCTGTAATATCTGTAAAAACTGTTAATAGATAAACCTCATCATCTTGTTTGTAAGGCACTGTAATTACTTCAACATTAACAGGAGTACCAGCGAGAGTAAGAAAAACCTCTTCGGTAAGCATTGCGTGTTTAAATTCTGCGGCACTCTTTGCAATTCTGTTCTTAGCATATTGATGATAATCTGGATGTATAAATTCATAGATATTCTTTCCAAGTATCGAAACATTAGAGCCTGATCGAATTAGATGGTTTGCATATTCATTTGCATATAAAACAATTTCGTTTTGGTGCATTACAACACCGCTTGGTAAAATCTCAAGTAAACTCTTGTATTTTAACTCGCTCTCAACCAATTCCTGTTCTTTAAGTTTTTGTTCACTTATGTTTTCAACCGTCCCTTCATAATATAATACTTTGCCACTTTCGTTTTTTATGCCTTTAGCACTCTCTCGAATGTGTATTTTTTCACCATTTTTTTTAAACCAAATTGCTTCTTTACCTATAATTATGTTGTTTTTCAAAATTTTAGATTGAAACTTTTTACGCTCCTTTTTACTAATAAGCTCATCTGTATTCAAATTATAAGACTGTAGCTCCTCAAAAGACGAAAATCCTAACATCTTCACAAGTGGAAGATTCGCCATTAAAATTTCTCCCTCAGGATTGGTTCTGTAAAGACCTATGGTTGTATTATTGTAAATTTCCTCTATACTTTTTAACTCGCTCCGCAATAAATAGTTCTCTTTCTCAAGTTCTAAAAGTCTTTCGTGTATATTAGTGTTCGACATCTTATAAATTTTTGCAACATCTTAAACTTACAAATTTACAATTCTTTTTATTCAATTAACCTTAAATTGTTAAGAAAGAATTTGTTTTTTTTATTATATTTCAACAAAATTTATAAAATTTGCAAAAAATTATTTTAATATGTGGAGAACCTCTGGCATAATTCTAATTACCCTGATTTTAAGCTTGATTAACTTATCTGTATCTGATATTAGCAACACTCTTTTATGTGGACAAGCAAAAATAGATCCTCCTTTTTATTTGTCAGATACTGTTTGGGTGGACTCAGTTTTTAATTCTCTTCTACCTGATGAACGCATTGCACAACTTTTGATGGTGCCAGCTTACTCAAACAAAAATGCTGCCCACACTGATTATATTGAAAAACTTATAAAAGAATATAAAATCGGTGGTTTAATTTTTATGCAAGGAGGTCCAATTAGACAAGTAAATTTGATAAATCACTATCAAGCAGCGAGTAAAGTACCATTATTAATTTCTATGGATGCAGAATGGTCTTTAAGCATGCGCCTTGACTCATGCGTTTTATACCCTCGTCAAATGTTGCTGGGAGCTATAACTGACGAACAATTAATTTATGATATGGGCGTAGAATTTGCTCGACAACTTAAAAGAGTCGGAGTACATGTCAGTTTTTCGCCTGTTGTTGATGTAAATAATAATCCATTAAATCCTGTAATTAACAATAGGTCTTTTGGAGAAGATAAAAACAATGTTTGCATCAAATCATATAATTACATGAAAGGACTACAAGATAACCGCGTGCTAGCGACTGCTAAACATTTTCCTGGACATGGCGACACTTATGTTGACTCTCACAAATCTTTGCCAGTAATCAATCATAATTTTAAACGACTCGATAGCCTTGAATTATATCCATTTAAATATTTAATTAATAAGGGGGTGTCATCTGTAATGGTATCACATCTTTTTGTCCCAGCAATTGATTCAACACCTAATTTACCTACAAGTTTGTCGCCAAAAGCAATTAACGAATTATTAAAAAAAGAACTCGGATTTACAGGACTAGTATTTACAGATGCACTCAATATGGGCGGTGTTATAAACTATTATAAATCTGGGCAATATGATGTATTGGCACTATTGGCTGGAAATGATATATTATTATTCCCAAGCGATGTAGAGTCGGTTATTGCTGAAATAAAAAAAGCTATTGAAGATGGTTTAATTAGCCAAAATGAAATTGACAGACGTTGTAAAAAAATATTACGTGCAAAATATTGGGCTGGATTAAATAAATTCGAACAAATTTCTACAGAGAATATTTATCAAGACTTAAATAACCCCCAAGCGAGAATAATGCAACAAAAATTAATCGAAAATGCACTAACGCTTGTTAAAAACACAAATAATATATTACCACTAAAAAATCTTGATAAATTAAGTATTGCAACAATAGTTTTTGGTACTAACGAAATTAGCAAGTTTCAAACCCGTATGCAGTATTATGCAAAAACAGACAATTATATTTTTAATAAAGATTTAATTCAACTTGGAGAAAAGCAATTAATCGATAAATTAAAAGAATACGATGTAGTAATAGCTGGAGTTCATGGCACTGGCAGAGCTCCAGCCAATAATTTTAAAATACAAAAAAACACCATTAATTTTATTGATAAACTTGCATTAGAAACTAATTTAATTCTTGATATTTTTGCTAATCCTTATAGTTTGGCTTTTTTTAAAAACTCAACTAATATAAATGCAATAATAATTTCTTATAATGATTGGATAATTACTAATGATTTGTCGGCACAGTTAATTTTTGGAGGAATCCCAGCAAAAGGAAAATTACCTGTAAGTATTAACACAAACTATCTCGCAGGAGAGGGTCATAATACTCAAAAAATAAGATTAAAATATACACAAATTCCCGAAGATGCTGGAGCTGATTCTAAAATATTATTGAGAGTAGATTCGATTATTGAAGCTTCGCTTTCTGCAGGAGCTTACCCTGGTGGGCAAATTGCTGCATCACGCAATGGCATTGTTTTTTATCAACACTCGTTTGGATACCATACCACAGACAAAAAAATAAAAGTCAGTGATATGGATATCTATGATCTTGCATCAGTTACTAAAGTAAGTGGAACCCTACCAGCTATAATGAAACTTTATGGAGATGGGGGATTTTCGCTTGATGACAAACTCTCACAACATGTCCCGATTATCAATAATTCTAACAAAAAAGACATGATAATTAGAGATATACTTACCCATAGAGCAGGACTTAAATCTTGGGTTCCTTTTTATAAAAACACTATTCTCGACAGCAAAATAAAAAGTAAAATCTACAATTCTACATATAATGATACCTTCCCAATACCCGTTGCCGCTGGAATGTACATGAATAAAACTTTTGTCGATTCTATTTACCAACAAATATGTGAGTCAGATTTAAACCCTTATGGTAAATATGTGTATTCCGATTTAGGCTTTTATCTTTTTGCTTTAATGATTGAAAGCAAAACAAATCAGACATTGCCCAACTACCTAGACTCTACTTTTTATTCAAAACTAGGTGCATGGACAACTGGATACCTTCCATTACAACGTTTCCCAACCAATCAAATTGTGCCAACAGAAAATGATTTATTATTCCGTAATCAGCTGCTGCATGGATACGTTCACGACCAAGGTGCAGCAATGCTTGGTGGGGTTTCTGGTCATGCTGGACTATTCTCAAATGCAAACGATTTATTAAAAATTATGCAATTCTATTTGGACGGAGGCAAATATGGAGGCGAGCAATTTCTTGAAAAAGAAGTTATTGACGAATTTACAAAATACCAATTTAATCCTTTATACAACAGACGTGGATTAGGTTTTGATAAAAAAAACACTGGAGATACCTCTAAAGGGATAGGCAGTGAAAGTGCTAGCGACTTAGCTTATGGACATGGTGGATATACTGGCACAATGGTATGGGCTGACCCCAAATATAATTTCGCTTTTGTTTTTAATTCAAATAGAGTATGTCCATCAGCCGAAAATTGGAAAATTATTAAACTAAATATCCGAACAGATATAGAAGAGACTTTTTACCAATCTTTTATTAGTTTTGATGCTAAAGAAAAACAAAAAATAATTAAATAATACTTTAAAATTGCTAACTTTGTTAAAAGATTTAATCAATAATTGATGATAAAAATACCAAATATTGTAATTAGCACTTTATTTATTTTATGTATTAGTTTTACGGCTAATAATAAAATACATGCACAATATTTAGAAAACGATCCAACTCCTACACAAAGAATATTTTGGGGAGGGAATATAGGTTTAATGTTCGGAAGCTATACAAATATTTCGATGAATCCTACTATTGGTTATCGTTTAACAAATCGTTTATCAGCAGGTCTTGGTGGAACGTACAATTGGACAAAATCCACATATTATGACTACTCTGGACAATCTTATGGAGCAAATGTTTTTGCATCTTTTACTATAATCAAAAATCTAGGCGATGCTATTCCTATTAATTATGCTGGTGGATTATTAGTATATGGAGAGTTGTCATATATGAACATAAGAGATTATTACGCTATACAACTGCCTAACCAACCAGATTGGGTATATACTCCTCTTGCTGGAATTGCATATCAATCTCCAATAGGAATTAAATCATACTTCGTATTTATGGTGTTATATAATTTTAGCGAATCCATTTATTCTCCATATTCAAATCCGGTAATTAGAGCAAGTTTTCAATTTTAACAAATCTCTACAAGTAATTATTATGTATTTAGTAATACATTAAGTATCTTGTTTAGAAAGTTTGAAAGCTAGATTTCTCTGTCAGACTGGCAAAGAAATGTAAAAATCGGATATTATGGACAAAAATTATTTTATTCATAATAACAATTTCATTATAAAATTGTTAAGTTTCTGTTAAAGATAAAAAGAATAAGAAAATTTAAAGATATATTTGTTCAATAAATTATTTAACAATGAAAAGAGGGGTTGTATTATTATTACTACTATTATTGTCATTTATTCAAATTAATATATTTGCACAAAAGCACACTATAAGTGGTTATATTAAAGACATAGATACTGGCGAAGAATTAATTGGAGCAAATCTTATTGTAAAAGATCAAAACACAGGCACCACAACTAACACTTATGGCTATTACACCATTAACTTACCAGATGGAAACTATATCCTAACATATTCTTTTATTGGATATAAAGAAGAGCAAAAAACTGTAGAATTATTTTCGGACAAAACCATAAATATAGAACTTAGTAGCTCTGCATATATGACTGATGAAGTTATTGTTAGTGGAGAAAAGAAAACCAATATCGAAGACAGTAAAATGAGCGTTATTAAACTTCCAATAGAAACCGTAAAAACGCTGCCGGCATTTATGGGTGAAGTTGATATACTAAAAACGATACAACTACTGCCTGGAGTACAATCGGCTGGCGAAGGAAATTCTGGTTTCTATGTTCGCGGTGGAGGTCCCGACCAAAATCTTATTTTACTTGACGAGGCCACTATTTACAATGCTGCTCACCTATTTGGGTTCTTTTCAGTCTTTAATGCTGATGCAATAAAAGATATGGAATTGTACAAAGGAGGTATGCCAGCAGAATATGGCGGTAGAGTTAGCTCAGTTCTCGACATCAAAATGAACAATGGAAACATGAAAGAGTTTAAAGCTGAAGGTGGAATTGGCACAATAGCATCACGACTAACAGTGCAAGGGCCAATAAAAAAAGATACCTGCTCATTTTTAATTTCTGCACGTCGTACCTATATAGACATATTAATAAAACCTTTTATAAAAAAAACCTCTCCCTTCAAAGGATCTGGTTATCATTTTTATGACTTAAATGCAAAATTTAATTATAAGTTTTCTGATAAAGACAGAATATTCCTTAGTGGCTATTATGGTGAGGATATATTTGCCTTTAAAAGTACTGACGCAGGTTTTACTATGAATATTCCTTGGGGAAACGGAATGGCCTCATTACGCTGGAATCATCTTTTCAACAGTAAGTTCTTTTCAAACACAAGCCTTGTAGCATCTGATTACAAATTTAAAACAGAAGTGATAATGGAAGATGCTGAAGACCCAATGGGAGGTTTTAAATTTGTGCAAAATTCAGGTATTCGAGATTATTACTTAAAACAAGATTTTACATGGATACCCAACCCAAAGCATACTGTCAAATTTGGTGGCAATTATATCTACCACATTTTTACACCCAATTCTTTAAGTGCAAGCTTGGGATCCGAATTGATTGATCCAACATCACAGAAACAATTCGCACACGAAGCGGCAATTTATATAGGTGATGATTTTAAAATAAATGATAAAATCACAGTTTATGGTGGACTAAGAGGTGCAATCTTTAACCAAAGGGGGCCATTTACAAGATACATCAAAGATGATATGCTGCTTACAAGCATAGACTCAACCGTTTATAAAACTGGAGAAAGTGTAGCATTTTATAATTCAATTGAACCTCGTTTTTCGATTAAGTTCAGTTTAAATAAAAACTCCTCAATAAAAGCCAGTTTTATGCAAAACAAACAATTTTTACATCTTGCTTCATTATCTGCCTCTACTTTACCTACCGATCTTTGGGTACCGTGCAGCGATGTTGTAAAACCTCAACAAGGTCGTCAATATGCCGCAGGATATTTTAGAAACTTTTTTAATGACCATTTTGAAACCTCAATCGAAATTTACTACAAAGATTTATATAACCTAATTGAATACGCCGATGGGGCAATGCCTGGCGACGATGTAGGAGATAATTCTGATAATTATTTTATTTTTGGTAATGGAAGATCTTACGGTCTTGAACTATTCCTAAAGAAACGAACTGGACAATTTACAGGTTGGATTGGATATACATGGTCAAAAACAGATAGAATGTTTGATGAAATTGACAATGGCAGCCCTTTCCCAGCAAAATATGACAGAAGACACGACCTATCGTTTACAGCAAGCTATATAATTAATGAAAAATGGTCGGCAGGCCTAGTATTTGTATATGCAACAGGAAACACAACTACCCTACCAGTAGGACAATATTTAATAGATGGAGATTTGGTAAGCGAATACGGAAACAGAAACTCGTACAGAATGAACCCATATCATCGACTTGACCTATCGATAACTTATGAGCATAAAAAAACTGAAAATTGGGAATCATCCTGGAACTTTTCTGTCTTTAATGTTT
>JAQUBO010000310.1 GCA_028686735.1 Bacteroidales bacterium | reverse complement strand
ATCTCGATTAAATCGTCGTAGCCGGACAATACAGATGTTATACCATGTTGTATTGATAATAAAGGTAACTCAATTTCAACATTTAACAAATCAGTTTTATTTATTTCTTTGTAAGTAGCACCACTAGCTAATTGCTCAATAGATTTTGAATTATACTTTAAGCTATAATACAAAAATTCTGGATCAACTTTTTCTAGATTACAAATAAAATTTTTACTCCCCTGATTAGTAGAAGTAATAACTTTCGTTATAGCAACCTCACCTATTGTGGCCCTTGAAGAAAAAATTACCGTATTTAGAGGCAATAATTTTGCACTACTTTTCTTCAACCCAGCTTCAGTGATCATTCTTTCGGTTTTGTATAGGTATTTATTTTTCAAATCTGGCAATGTGGCCCAAAAAATATTTCCATTTTCCCAATAGTTTAAATTAGCGCTACTTGGAGTGCCGCCAGAAACTATTTTGGCCACTTCGCCTAGTTTTGTTTTTAAAAATATTGCCATAAATTACTGTCTAAATGTTTTTCTGTTTAAAAAATAACTGTCGGGTTGGTATAAATATCTAAAACCTTCATTATAAAATGGATTATTGTTTAATCCACTATGCGAATTAATTCTTTCTATAAGTGGTTGTATTAGGCGTCCAAAATACATAACAGAATATTTTGCGACACGATCGACTAATTGACCATGAACAAATAAATCATCAAAAGAAGTTATCTCTGTTAAATTTTCTCTAGTATGAAGAACACTTGCAAAGTCAACCTGTGGCGACATCATTATTTTTCTCGGTGGGTGCTTACTTATTATTTCAACAAATATGCTATTGTAAAATTTAACAATCGGCTCATCTATAATCTTTTTATTACTTTGACTGGATAAATAATCTAAAATATGATATCTATCACCTTTCGCAAAATTATCTAAAAATTCAAGCAGTTTTTGTTCTACACTTAATTTATCAACTTTAACGCCGACATGATTTACTAAATTAGTTAATTGATGATTAAAAGACTTCAAATTTACCTTTGGATTTTCTATATAAATAATCAGTTTTAATAAACGTTCAATGCCGGTGCTTAATGAATAAAAAGCTAAATAATAATAAGACTCGTCATTCGAAATTTTTCTCAAATTTTCAAGACCAGATGTAAGTAATCCAGTAATAATACCGGCCTCTCGATCTAAAATATTAAATTTTTCATCAAGTTGCGACATATTACAAAATCATTTTCCAATCTTCTTTAATTTTTTTCTCCAACTCATGTGCATTAGCAGTCAGTTCGCTAAACTCGTCAGTCAATTCTCTTATTCGTGACTCAAAGTCAACGTCACTAATTTTCTTTTCAATTATCTCAATATACCGTCCAGGATTCAAAGAATAATCCTCGGCCTTAATTTTATCTAATGTCACAACCATACATCTGCCTTTTATATCTTTATACTTCTTTTCATCTTTCTCTCCCCGATATTGACGAACAATACTGGCAATTTCTTGTATTTGCTCATCTGTCCAAGTGCTGTGTGCACGATCAATTTCGGTAAAAATATCTTGGGCATTAATAAATAGAACTTTCTTTTCACGGTCGGTTCCTTTCTTGCCCTTATCAAAAAACCAAAGTGTGCACGAAAGAGTAGCATTCAAAAACATATTTGTACCCACCGAAATAATAACATCAACTAAACCATCTTCAATTAACCTCTCTCGGATCTTCTTTTCTGAATTACCGGCATCGGTGGCAGAATTAGCCATAACAAAACCAGCTCGGCCTTCATCATTCAAGGCACTAGCAAAAATTTGCATCCAAAGATAATTAGCATTACTGATTTCACCCTTACCCGTGATTGGCAAGCCCAAATGATAGCGAGGATCACCTTTGATTCTATCTGGATCAATGACTGTTTGTTTATTTTTATCTACACCCTTCACGTTAAAAGGTGGATTTGCTAAGACATAGTCGAATTTACCAACACTTTTAAACGGATCTTCGTAATAAGTATTAACTTCAGAAATATTACCTGACAATCCATGAATAGCTAAGTTCATCTTAGCGGTTCGAATATTGCTACTTCCCTTTTCCTGTCCATAAATAGCAACTTCGTTCATTACCTTTGTATTATAATTGGTATGGGCTTTAACAAAATTAGCAGACTGCACAAACATGCCACCGCTCCCACACGCAGGATCGTAAATTTTACCATGGTAAGGTTCAATAACTTCAACTAAAAGTTTAACAATAGATTGGGGCGTAAAAAACTCCCCTCCCTTAGCGCCCTCGCCACGAGCAAACTCACCCAAAAAATATTCATAAATACCACCAAACGCATCTCCTTCAATATCATCTGGTATTTGATTAAAATTCTTAAGTAAATTAATCAATATTCTATTATTTTCATCAGATTTTTTAGATAATGATGTATAGTCTTGTGGTAATACACCGGCCAGATCGGTGTTAGTAGCCTCAATTAGCTTCATAGCATTATTAATTGCTCTACCTATATTCTCACCTTCTTTTAAATTCATTAAATAGGAGTAACTAGCTTCTTCCGGTAAATACAAAACACCCCTCGATTTATAATGTTCGGGAGTTATCGGTGCTTGTCGACGTCCGCTACCTTTATAGCAACTCTCACGTTCAGCCAAAATTCCAGCCTGCTCTCTTTTAAAACGCACATCAGCAAATTTTAGAAAAATAAGACCAAGTATTGGCTCAGATATTTCATTCAATTTGAAACTACCATTGGCACGCAATTGTTCAGCGGCTGCCCAAAGCTTTTCATGTAATTGCTGTCTATTAGTCATAAATCAATATTTCAAATATTTATTTTAATAAATCATCAATTTTAATGTTTAAAGCCTTAACCAGCTTCTCCAAGGTTAAAATCCTCGGATCACTAGTCGCACCAGCCTCAATTTTGGAAATTGTATGGAGTGTAACACCTGACTTTTCAGCCAATGACTCCTGAGAAAATCCTTTATTAAGACGTTCTTTTTTTAAGTTTTCACCGACTTTTGATTTCATGATTTCTTTATCTTTCATATAGTAAAACTTTACTTCCAATTTATCAAAAATTTAGCTATTTGTAAACATAAACACAAAAACACCCCCCTTCGAGGTGTTTTTGCTAGAGTATTGCTTTCTGTGCTGTTCCGATTCCCACCAAGATGACTATCACCTTTGTGGGTTTAGAACTCAAAAATGCTCGGTTTTCGGGTCATTTTACACAGAAATGTCCACGCACGGGGTGTAGGAATTGAACCCACGCTAGAGCGTTTGGAGTGCCCTGTACTACCACTATACGAACCCCGCATTATTTATATATTTAATCAATCTATTTATTATTATAAAAAC
>JAQUBO010000100.1 GCA_028686735.1 Bacteroidales bacterium | reverse complement strand
ATCGCAAATGTGATTATTCGTGCAAATCCACAAAATCACAAGTTTACAAGAATAATTATTGGTAATCTATTTGTCAGAATTACATTTTTCCATTCTAAAAATTCTAAAAGTCAAATCCTTTTTGTAAATTTACAACAAAATTTAAAACTATGAGCGATATTCTTAAAAAGGCCCAAGTTTGGCTAACAGACATTTTTGATGCTGACACAAGAACTGAAGTTGAACAAATGATAAAGAATGATAAAGAATTGCTAACAGAATCTTTTTATAAAGACCTTGAATTTGGTACTGGTGGGTTGCGAGGTATTATGGGTGCCGGCACTAACCGAATAAATAAATACACTATTGGCATGACAACACAGGGTTTAAGTAATTATCTATTACAACAATTCCCTGACAAAAAAATAAAATGTGCTATAGCTTATGATTGCCGAAACAATAGCGAATATTTTGCAAAAATTACTGCACAAGTTTTTTCGGCAAATGGCATAAAAGTTTATTTGTTTGACGCATTAAGACCTACGCCAGAATTATCATTTGCAATACGACATTTGGGCTGCCAGTCTGGAATTGTTATAACCGCCTCACATAATCCTAAAGAATATAACGGATATAAAGTATATTGGCAAGATGGCGGACAGATAATTGCTCCACATGATAAAAACATTATTAACGAAGTAAGAAAAATTACTAATGTTGCAGATGTTAAGTTTGATGAGTCATTAAAAAATGTCGAAATAATAGGTGAAGATATTGATAATGAGTATATTAAAAAGCTTGCTGAAGTTAGTTTAAATCCTGAAATTATAAAAAAATCTGATTTAAAAATAGTCTTCACTCCTATTCATGGTTCTACCGTTGATATCTTACCAAAAGCATTGAGAAAAGTTGGGTTTCATGATATAAATATTGTTGAAGAGCAAGCAATTCCTGACGGCAATTTTCCAAGTGTTGTCTCGCCTAATCCAGAAGAACCGGCAGCACTCGAAATGGCGGTTAATAAAGCAAAAAATATCAAAGCAGACATCGTTATGGGAACAGACCCCGATGGAGATAGACTTGGAATTGTTGTTCGACAAAAAAATGGGGAGTATCTACTTCTTAATGGAAACCAAACCGCATCGATTTTAATATATTATTTATTAGAAGAATGGAAAAACAAAGGTTTATTAAAAGGCAAAGAATATATTGTAAAAACTATTGTAACAACTGAGTTACTTAGTATAATAGCAAATGATTACGAGGTAAAAACTTATGATGTTTTAACTGGGTTTAAGTATATTGCTGATATTATTGAGAAGAATTACGGAAAAACCAAATTTATTGGTGGTGGTGAAGAAAGTTACGGCTTTTTAGCTGGAGAATTTGTTAGAGATAAAGACGCAGTTATGTCGTGTATGCTTGTTGCTGAAGTGGCTGCTTCGGCAAAAACAAAAGAAAAAACACTAGATGAGTTGCTTATTGATATTTATCTGAAATATGGATACTATCTCGAAGGACTTAAATCACTTACAAAAAAAGGTAAAAGAGGAATTGAAGAAATTCAAAAAATGATGGACAAGTTCAGACATAAAACTCCAAATTCAATTAACGGAGTTACTATTGCATTAGTACATGATTTTTTAAAAGGAAATACAATTGATAAAATAAGTGATTTACGCTATGATATAATGTTGCCAAAATCGAATGTTCTTCAATTTGATATGGTCGATGGAACAAAAATTACCATTCGCCCATCGGGTACAGAACCAAAAATCAAATTTTATGTATCGGTACATGATAAACTTAATAGTAAAAAAGATTATCAATCTAAAACTAAAGAATTGCAAACTAAACTCGATGCAATATTTGATGAATTAATAAAACAATAAAAAAAATATTTATGAAATCATACAGAAAAATACTTTGGTACGACATTCCAACTAGAAGAAAATTAATTAACATCACTCCTACTATTATAGAATGTCTTAACAAAAGTGGAATAAAAGAAGGACTTTGTCTTGTAAATGCAATGCACATAACATCAAGTGTATTTATTAATGACGATGAACCCGGATTGCACCAAGATTTTGAAGAATGGCTAGAAGGACTAGCACCAGAAAAACCACATGATAGATATAGACATAATACTTTTGAAGATAATGGCGATGCTCATTTAAAAAGAACTATTATGGGACGAGAAGTTGTGATTGCAATTACAGATGGTAAACTCGATTTTGGTCCTTGGGAACAAATCTTTTATGGCGAATTTGATGGCAAAAGAAAGAAAAAAGTATTAGTTAAGATTATTGGCGAATAAGTCTACAATATTTTTAAAGAGACATAATCCAAAATACTTGATTTTATTATTTTGCACAAATTACAATTGTGGCATAACTCCAAGATAAAATGACAATAACCAAACTCTCATTATCAATTTTATTAGTATTTATTTGTTTTTTTGCTTTTTCACAAACAACTGATGACGTGTTTTTAGATGGATGCAATTTTGTTGCACAAGGAAATTACAAAAAAGCAGTAAAGTCTTTTAATAAAGTAATTAAACAGGATGCCTCGTATGATTATGCTTATGTTAATCGAGCTAGTTGTTATGCATTATTAGGAAAATATAAAAAAGCAATATCTGATTTAAATTATGTAATAAATAATAATTCCGAAAGCCAACATGCATACGAAACCCGAGGATTTGCACTTTATGAGATAAAAAAATACAACTTGGCAATAAAAGACTTTAACAAAATAATCGAACTGTCTCCAGATAGTAATTATGCTTATTTTCAAAGAGGATTATCTAATCAAAAATTAGACAAACATTACTTAGCAATAAAAGACTTTAATAAAGCTATAGCACTAGATTCTACAGATTCGGAGACTTATTATTATCGTGCTTTATCATATTTCAAACTTAAGAATTATCAAACAGCTTGTTTAGATTTAGAAAAAGCAAAAAAAATGGGTTATTCAAAAGGAATTAGAAAGTTAAATCGATATTGTAATGATAGTTTATCAATACGTAGTCCCTAACAAGACTTGGCTTGTACAAATTTTGGCAAAAAGCTTCAAGATATAAAGCTCTACTTCACAGGCACAAAATATCTAAGATTATTTTTTTGATACCATAATTTTTAAAAGTAAATCATCGGTTTGCGTCATGCCTTTTGATCCCACTTCGCCTAAATTACGTATTGTTTTTTCTATATCATTCTCAATAATTCCGTCATTTGATGATATTACCACTTCTTCGAGAGCTAGCAGTGCCGACTGTATTGCAGCACTAACACCAGTACTCACTTTAAGTGCACAACCCTCTTTTGCTCCATCGCAAATCATACCAGTAATATTACCAATCATATTTTTAATAGTGTAAATGGTTTCTTTTTCTCCTCCGCCCATTAGATAAGTAATTCCGCACCCAGCCCCTGTAGCAGCAACAACACAACCACACAAAGCCGACAAGCGACCTAAGTATTGTTTAATATGAATAGCTATTAGATGCGACAATACAAGTGCACGAGCGATTTGTTCGTCATCTGATTTTAATCTTAATGCTACAGAATATACTGGTAAAGTAGCAGTTAAACCTTGATTTCCACTTCCAGAATTACTCATAACTGGCAAAACAGACCCTGACATTCGTGCATCGCTAGCCGCTGCAGTAAGCGACATAGCGTTATGCATAATATCATCAGACAATACGCCTTTATCAACAAGTTCCTTAAGCGTTTTACCAATCTTTAAACCATAGTCTTTTGATAAGCCCTCTTGTGCTATGGCCACATTATAGTCAATAGATTTGTGAATAAATTTAATCTTGCTATATGGAACGGTAGTTGCAAAATTAAAAATATTATGAACTGAAAGTGGAATAATCACCTTACTATCACTTCCTGTATTTTCATTATCACCCATTTTTATTTGAGGACTAAACTCTATAAGCTCATTATTAAGTTCTATTTGCGAAATATTTGAATGCTTTGTAGTAATGATGGCTTTTGATGTACTATCATTAATTCCGTAACAAATAGCCTCCACATAAAGTTTTTCAGAACCTTTTTTTACTCCTATACTTACTTTCTCTTGTCCAACAAATGTTTTTGCTTTACCAACCATTTGACTGTCAACACCTTTTAGCACCTCAAGACCATCAGATGATTTTCCATAAACAGCTCCCAAGGCAGCAGCAATCGGCAATCCAGTTGTGCCTGTTCCAGGAATACCTACCCCCATACCGTTTTTAAAGATATTAGCACTCAACAAAAGTTCAACCCGTTGAGGTTCTTCCCCTAAAACCTCACGTGCTTTTGCTACAGCTAAAGCAACTGCAATTGGTTCGGTACAACCTAGAGCCGGTACTACTTCAGCCTTTAATAAGTCGATATAAGCTTGTATATTTTGCATTCAATATTTTTTTTGCAAAAGTATTAAGTTCTATAGAATAAAAAATGCTAAATGTCAAGTTTTTTAAAACATGTATCATTTTTAAATATTTCACACTAATGATTTATATATATGTATTATCACTTTCAGTACGATGTTTCAAAAATACTAATACAAGATGTTACACTCGGATTGCAAATTAATCAAAGTTAACAAGGTATGTTTTTAAATACCTCTATTAATAATATTCTTTACATATTTTTTATTAACATTGTCAAAACATAAAATTTAAAAAAATGAAAACACCAGTAGATGTAAACATTGTTAATTCTGAAATTAAAGAATCGGGATTAAAAGATCTTGGTAAAGCTACAATTAGAGAGATAGTAGGCTTAGTTAATCGAATACAAGCAAAATCTGGAGTGAATTTTATGCGTATGGAAATGGGCGTACCAGGTTTAAAACCACCACAAATTGGTATTGACGCAGAAATCGAAGCTCTTCATAAAGGTGTTGCATCCGATTATCCTATGGTTGATGGGGTAACAGCCTTAAAAGAGGAATCTGCAAAATTCATCAAGAATTTTATTGGGACAGATATTTCGCCCACCTCCTGCATACCAACAGTTGGTGCAATGCAAGGAGCTTATGCTACGTTTTTATTATGTGCAAACATCGACCCTGTAAAAGACACCGCATTATTTATTGACCCAGGTTTTCCTGTGCAAAAACAGCAGTTTAAAGTTATGGGGCATAAATTCGATAGTTTTGATGTTTATGATTATCGTGGTGAGGCATTACGTGATAAACTTGAGTCATTTCTAAAAAAAGGTAATATAAATTCGATAATTTACTCAAACCCTAATAATCCAAGTTGGATTTGCTTTACAGAAGATGAGCTAAAAATTATTGGAGATTTAGCAAATAAATATGATGTTATAGTTATCGAAGACTTAGCATACATTACAATGGACTTTAGAAAAGACCTTTATCATCCAGGCAAACCTCCATATCAGGCATCAGTAACTAAATACACTGATAACTATATTTTATTGATTTCAGGTTCTAAAGCCTTTAGTTATGCTGGACAAAGAATTGCAATTACAGCAATATCCGATAAATTATTTAATCGTAAATATCCACCATTACAAGATCGTTTTGGAAGCGATTTATTTGGATATACATTTGTTTTACGCATCATTTATGCTTTAAGTTCAGGGGCAGGACACTCAACGCAATACGGAATGGCGGCAATGCTAAAAGCTGCAAACGAAGGGCGGTTTAACTTTATTGAAGATGTTAAGGAATACGGCGAAAGAGCCAAAATAATGAAAAAAATGTTCTTAGACGCAGGCTTTGAAATAGTTTATGATAAAGATATTGACGAAGATATTGCAGATGGTTTTTATTTTACAATATCATATCCTGGAATGAGCGGTGGTGAACTTGTTAAAGAACTTTTATATCATGGTATTAGTGCCATTTCGTTAGATAACACAGGAAGTACTCGTAGCGAAGGTTTAAGAGCTTGTGTTTCGCAAATAAATGCTGAAAAAATGCCGATACTTTCTGAAAGAGTGAATGCATTTAAACACAATCATACTAAATAATGGCACTCAAAATAATCAATAATTCCCAAAATATTGATGATGTTTTTCAAAAATTAAAAGAACATTATCCAAACTTAAAAATAAAAAAAGCAAATAAATCAACTGTAGTTATCGCTAACAAAAAGATAGCTACAGTTGTTAGGCTAAAAAACAAATACATTACTGTACATGGGGATATTAATGTACGACATGCAGTTAACTTAATCCTATTGATAATCGGCATTTTATTAGGTATATTTGGTGTTATTATCATATTCCCAATACTCTGGATGGTTTATGCAAAACAAATGAAAAAATTTAAAAACGAGGTTTATAATGTCTTATCTTAATCTCAAAATAAATGATTATTTAAAAGTTTTTAACGATTATTCTGAAAGATTTTTATCATTAGATATAGATGACAATACAAAAACGAATTTAAAATTAAAGCAAAATCACAGTTTACGTGTTTTTGAAAATGCAGAAGCTATCGCAAAATCTCTAAATCTTAATAACAAAGACTTATTTATAGCTCAACTATGCGGATTATTTCATGATATTGGCAGATTTGAACAATTTACCAAGTACCAAACATTTAAAGATGAAGACTCGCTATATCATGGAGCTTTGGGAGAGGAAATTCTAAAAAAGGAGCAACTCATTTCTGCAGAAACAGTGGATATTCAAAATATTGTTTACGATGCGGTATATAACCATGGTTTAATTGCAATAGAGCGAAAAAATTCATCTTCTCTCCTCTTTTCAAAAATTACTCGCGATGCTGATAAAATTGATATTTTTCGGATTGTTGCAAAATACTATCGCAAAAGCGGACCTCGCAACATCGCACTCGAATATGGGCTAAAAGATATCCCTATTATTTCGGATGCTGTAATGACAAAATTCAAAACAAAAGAACTTATAAATAAAGAAGAACTCCATACTTTAAACGATTTTAAAACAATGCAACTTGCGTGGATATTTGACTTGAATTTCCTTTATACAAAAGAAAAAATAATTGAACAAGGATATTTGAATACTGTATTAAATAGTATTAACGCTGTAGATCAACGTGAGATACTCAGAAATCTAACATTTAAATCCGAAAAAATACTTCGATAACTGGGATAAGCTCGTACTAAAAACTTTAAATTGCATTTTTATTATCAGACATTTGAATTTACAATATTATTCTGGAGGACATACTTTGTTTCATAATTTTTGTTATTTTTATAGAAATTATATAATTGACGTTAAAATACATTGATAAAACAAAACTATTCCATTTCTATGTGGCATCGTTACCTTATAGTTATATTACTTATTTTATGTTGCTCGACAAATCTTAATTGTCAGAACCGAAAATATATATATGCTGGTATGGAGGTAGAAATATTTCGAGAATCTAAACCAATTTCGTTAATAATTAATGACTTTAATGCATACCACAACGAATTTGATCAATCTAATACGAAATTATTAATGAGGCCCAATTATATTCCAGGAGTGCTACTCGGGACAAAAATTCATAAAAGGCAAAATGAATTTGGTGGTAATATTCAATATATGCAATTTAGCACAAGTGGCGAAGGCATTAATGCAGACGGAAAGAATTATATGCAAACCTTAATTATCTCACATAGTGGCATTTGTATTAATTATGTATTTAATTTAATCAGTACAAATTATTTCCGAACAGGACCTGGGTTTTCAGTAAACATCGATCAATACAGATTTAAAAATAAAATCGAAGAGGGAAATGCTTATTTCAACGATATACCTACAAATCGTGCAATTCTTACAGGCAGACTTAATTATAAAATTTCAGTAGGAGGACCAAAATTTAATATAGATATAATCGCATTTTATAAACTGCCTATACAAAATATAAATCTTGAAAAATTAAATCAAAACCTAAACATTGGATATGCAACCGAATACAATAATGACGAATTGGTTTTTAACCCTAGTACTTATGGTTTAACCATTACTGTGTGTGTTGGTTCTAAAGAGAATTATGATTTTTAAACTACAAAAAATCTAACAAAACAATTTGTTTTGAAATTTTAGAATTCCTGCCCCAGAAAGTAATTTTTACAACTAAAAGATTGGTGATAACAGCCCAACCAACTTTTCAAAAAGATGAATGTACTTTGGTCTGTTTAGCCAATCAGTTTGATTTATCTCAACAGATTGCTCTATATCATAATTAAATGACGTTTGCAATTGTCCAGTAATTATTTTACCATAAAGCATTGCGTTAACCTCAAAATTAAGGTCAAAACTACGATAGTCCATATTTGCAGATCCTAACACTGCCAAATTATCATCAACAATCATAAACTTAGAATGTACAAATCCTTTTTTATATTCAAATATCCTAACTCCATGTTGCAATAACTCAGTATAGTAGGAACGTGCTGCAGTATTTACAATTTTCGAATCAGAGATACCGGGAATTAGTAGTTTTATTTCAACACCACTTTTAGCAGCAATAATTAGGGCATCCATCAAGCTTTCTCCAGGAATAAAATAGGGACTAGCTATTAAAACCTGCTGTTTTGCCGAGCTAATGGCTTCCATTATAGAATAATAAATAACAGGTAATTTAGAATCTGGTCCAGAAGGTACAATCTGCACTAATTCAGCACTGATAACTTTTTCGGCATCATATTTTGGAAAATAATTAGAGTAATCTTGCAGTTTACTTTTGGCACTAAAATTCCAATCGCAAAGAAATATGTATTGCAGATAAAAGCTCACAGGACCTTCAATCATTAAATGAGTATCTCGCCAAAATAAATCATTTGCAGGTATTGTATCATTTCTGTACCTATCACTAATATTTATTCCACCAATAAAAGATTTTTTTCCATCAATTACAATAATTTTTCTATGGTTTCTATAGTTTAATCTACTTGCAAAAGCGGTTAATTTAATTCTATAAAAAGGAGCCGTTTCTACCCCACCTTCCTCCAATTTTGCAATAAAATGTTTATCTAAACTACGGCTTCCAAAATCATCATACATAAAACGCACTTCTACCCCCTGTGATGCTTTTTTAATAAGTATATCAGCAATTGCATTTCCAGTTTTATCATTTTCATAGATATAATATTCAAGATGAATATGTGAGGTTGCACTCTCCAAAGCTTCCAATACCATAGGAAATTTCTCCTCGCCATTTAATAGCAATTTTACAGAATTATTCGCAGTCAAAGGGCTTGCACTTGCATTACTGATAAACCTAGCCAAATTTATATAATCAGAAGACAAGTGTCCAGAATGCAAAACCTGATCTGAGTAGTTTTGAACATTCGCAAGAATTTGTTGACTTAGTGTTTCATCTGCAATTAGTTTTCTGCTGTATAGTTTGTTTTTTCGATAGTTAACACCAAAAATAAAATAAAATATTACACCAAACAACGGCACTAAAACAATAAACAAGATGTAAGCCAATGCTTTAACACCACTACGAGTATCGTATAATACGCGAAGTATAACCAAGATTATTATGATCACATATACAATTTCTAATACTAGTATGTATTTCATAATAGATATTTTAAAAATTGGCTAAAAGCCTTTTCAAATATAAATATATCACCTTCTAAATTATCTACTTTCTAAGGCGTTTCAAATATAGTTAAAACTTTTTACAAAGCAACAAATCATAATAATCCTCAGATTTTTAGTCATGTTTAAACAGATTTCTCCCTAAGCACATCTTAACTCGAAAAGAATACTATAAAAATTAGAACACAATTGTTTTATTGTAACAATAGTCAATATAAGTTTCACACTGAATGATTTGATATACTTAACATAATGGTTAAAAAGACTGCCAATTATTATTTTAAAATTTCTTAGTCATTTTCAAATAATTTGCACTCAATTTTCTCAAATCTAATCTTATGATTATCAAGCAGTTGTTCAGTTCTTTTGATTATAGATTTTTCATAATCGGTTAAAATCGGTTCTTCTAATTCAAACCTATATTTTGTATTACCCTCACCGATATCATCTCTTTCAAAAATTATTTCATTATTAAATAATTCAAATATTGCAACTTCATATCCAAAAATATTTTCTGGATAATATTTAGGTTTCCAATCAGTTTTTTGTTTTATTCCTACAGCCTTAAATATTTCAATAAATTTAGTAAAATCATTATTAGATAAAATGAATTCTACAATATTTATCTTGTCTTCATTGCGACACCTGTCTTGATAATCATTCTCCAATTCTAGGATAGATTCGTCAATAATTTCCTGAAGAGGTTTTATTTTTTTTAGCTTACCAATTTTATTATTACTATCAACTTCTACATTATAAACAAAATCATCCTGCAAATCATTATTATTAATAAGAACAATAATGTCTTCAAAATCTATACCCGAAGCAATTGGAAGATAACCACTTAATGAATCTTTTATAAAATCAAAATCTTCAAAAAACCTATCAAGATTAGTTCTTAACTCTTCAAAAACATCTTGAATCATTCCAAAGCTTAACAAATACTCTCGATATAAGGGTTTTATTGTTTGTCCTATTCGTTTTTCAATTTCAAGAATTTCATCCTTAGTCATGGGTTCATAATACACAAACTCTGAAAATTTCATCAAACTCTCTTCAATCTCTTTATAATACTTTTTGTAATCCATATTATCGTAATATTTTCATTCAGTTAAATTTATTATTTTGTAATCACACATACTCAACTTCAATATTTTTGTAAAGATATATACATAATGTATTAGTTTGTTACTAATATTTATTATAATTTAATGTTATATTTTAGTCCTAAATTAATCGTCATCCATTTGGTTAGCCATGGATAATCCCAAACTCCAAGTCGTTTTTCAAAAGGACCATAAGTTAGTAGCCCCATGTTTATTCTTGAAAACAAATTAAGGTTTTTTATAAAAATCGATTTTATTCCAAATTCGACAAAAACATTTAATCCTATTCGGTTTTTCCTATTATATACTGATTCAGATACAGAATGTGTAATAAAACTCTCAGGAAAAGGTCGATAATAGGTTAATTCTTTTTTTTGATTATAATGAAAATAATAATAAGAAAGACTAGAACCTATTCCTAAATTAGATTTTTCATTTTCAATCCAATAATAGCAGAAATTCAAATGTAAGCCAAATAGTTGATTTTGAGAGTTTATTTTATAAAAATAATATGTTGGATATTGCGGTCCATTACTTGACTCATCAACTCTAATATCATCATAATAAGCATCTTTAATGCAATGTGAAAAAAGAAAAGAAATTTGCTTATGTTTATCGTTTTTTAAACCAAATCCTAAACTATATCCAAAAGAGTTTTTAAAATCATCAATTTCGGTTGTATTGAAAAGTCCTGAGATTTCAATCGACTGTCCTTTCGCTATACAACAAATTACAACAATCAAAATGCACAAAAAATATTTTAAGTTAATTATTTTCATAATTACTTTTGTTAATCATTTACGAAATTAAAGCTTTATTTTGAAATAGCAATTGTTTTTAACGAAAGTTCATCATCTAAAATCACTTTTAGACCTTTATCAATCTATGTGAACCCAAAAATCTGTTGTTTTAGAAAATATTTTCAGAACAAGTGAGCTCAACGTATTATGTGGCGTAGCCAGTATAAAATCCTCACTATTGAATTGATTAATTTTTTATCAAACTTAGGTTTTGATATGCTCTTAGGCTTTGTAAAACAATAACAACTCGTTTTTAATATCTTCTCATTACAACAGCTTATTTATTTCATTTTTTTTATTAATTCTATTAAATGAAATTGTATTAGAAATTTCATCAGCAATATCTAACAATTCAATAGCCTTTTCCAATTTTACTACTGCCTCCTTTTCGTTGTTTTCAAATTCTGCTTTGCCAATCTCTTTTAATAGTTCTGATAACTCCTCTAAATGTTTAGCTGATAGTTTTAATTTTCTAAAATAGGGATTAAGTTCTTTTTTAGGAAAAGTAACTATTTTGTCAATATCTATATCAAGTTCACTTTTCAAGCAATCTGTAGTTATTTCAATTGCCTGTAAAAGCTGTACTTCTAATTTTAAATCAAAAAAGCCAGAAATAATTTTAGACAAAAGTTTCCCTATTTTCTCAATCTCATCTTTTATAAAGTCTCTCTGCTCCATTTTATTGGTTTATATATTCTTTCATTTAAAGTGGGCAATAAATCGCAGGTATTAAAATTATGTTTTTCAAAACTCTTCATAACTTAAAGACATACAAATTGAAATAATTTTTGTCAATAAAGTCAATATTTAAATCATATTAATTAACTTACAGATTGATATAATAGTCTTAAATCTGTTTGATATTTACTACTCCAATTGCCCCGCCGCTTACTTGGAATCCACGAAACATACTTATTTACACCACCCAAGTAGAACCACTATTAAATAAATCGTCCATATTTTTTATTTTAGATGTTTTCTTTACCTCATTAATTTGTTCGACAATAAGATTATCATACGTATCGTCATTTACAGCTCTGATAACACCAAAAACAGCAGGAAAATCTGGTAACTGCATTTTAACTAAAGAGTTATGTATAGTTGTATCTTCTTCGTGCATATCGTGCACTAAAATATCATCTTCGGTAATTCCATTTTTACCAATTTCGGCAACTTTAAGTTTAAATCCGTCTAGGATAATACCTTTATTACGATCTTTCCCAAATATCATAGGTTTTCCATGTTCAACCCACAATTGATTATCTTCTCGCGTGTCTTTATTGGTAATTGCTGAGTGTGCTCCGTTATTAAAAATAACACAATTTTGTAGAATTTCAATTATCGCAGTACCTTTAAAGCCATCAGCCTGTTTAAATATCTCGACTGATTCTTTTACATTAACATCAATGGTACGAGCAAAAAACCTACCTCCTGCCCCAATAGTTAATTGTCCGGGATTAAAAGGGATTTCGATTGTGCCAAACGGCGAAGTTGCAGATTTTTGTCCTTTTGTAGATGTTGGAGAATATTGTCCTTTTGTCAAACCATAAATTTGATTATTGAACAGCAAGACATTCAAATCGACATTACGTCTAATCTCATGAATAAAATGATTACCCCCAATTGCAAGAGCGTCTCCATCGCCAGTAATTTGCCAAACACTTAAGTTAGGATTTGCTACTTTAGTACCTGATGCCAACAATGCAGCACGTCCATGTATTCCATGAAAACCATAAGTATTCATATAATAAGGAAATCGGGAACTACATCCAATACCAGAAATAACCGCATAATCCTCTTTGTTATGACCCAATTCTGACATTGCTCTTTGCACTGATGCTAAAACCATAAAATCGCCACAACCAGGACACCATCTAACTTCTTGCTGGCTTTTAAAATCTTTAGGTGTATATTTTTTTGTTTCCATATTATTTAATCTCTAAATGATTATTAATCTTATCTTTTAATTCTGCTACAGTAAAAGGTAATCCTTGAATTTTATTAATTTGTTTATATTTAAACTCAGGTAATTTCATTCTTAAATAATTAGCAAATTGCCCTTGATTAAGCTCACACACAATAATATTTTTATATTTTGCAAAAACATCTGCGGTGTTTTTTGGCAATGGGTTAATATAATTAAAATGAGCATTTGCAAGCTTAACCCCCTCTTTTTTCATCTCATCAATAGTAGAAATTATATGTCCGTATGTGCTTCCCCAACCGACTATTAAAGTATCGCTATCTGCTTGTCCTTCAATTTTAAGTTCTGGAATATAGTCAGCGATTTTTTCGACTTTAGCTTCACGTATTGCTGTCATTTTCTCATGATTTGCAGGAATATATGAGACATTTCCTGTAATGTCCATTTTTTCGAGTCCTCCAATACGATGTTCAAAATTTTTCATCCCTGGGATAGCCCAGGACCTAACTAGGTTTTCGTCTCTTTCGTAGGGTAGATATTTTTCTGTATCAGCTTTTACAAATTTTGTTTTGATATTTGGCATATCTTTCATAGCTGGAATAAGCCACGGTTCTGTTCCATTTGCCAAATAATTATCAGATAAAAGTAATACAGGTGTCATGTGTTCCAAAGCTAATCTGGCTGCTTCGTATGACATACTAAAACAATTAGCAGGCGTGCTTGCTGCCAAAAC
>JAQUBO010000309.1 GCA_028686735.1 Bacteroidales bacterium | reverse complement strand
ATCAACTATATTAGAAAAATGTAGCCCAGAGTTTATCGAGCACTATAATAATGCAGATCTTATTATATCAAAAGGACAAGGTAATTTAGAAGGTTTGATAAACGAAAAGGATCCAAGAATATTTTTTCTGCTGATGGTTAAATGTGATGTGATTGCTGAATTATTAGAGGTAGAAAAAGGAAGCTTTGTAGTTTATAATGGAGGAATTGATATTGAAAAATAAAAATATAAAAATAGCTATAGCAAGCGGTAAAGGCGGAACTGGTAAAACATTACTATCAACTTCGCTATTTAGTGTGCTTAAAAGTAAGTATGATAATGTTTCGCTTGTTGACTGTGATGCAGAAGAGCCCAATTCGGGCATATTCTTAAATAAGGAACTTATAAGTACTGATATTGTAACTCAGAGAGTTCCCCAAATTGATACAAATAAGTGTACATTTTGTAGCAAGTGCCATGATTATTGTGCTTATAATGCAATTTTCATACTCCCGCCATACAAAATAATCAGAGTTATTAATGAGTTATGTCATGGCTGTGGAGCCTGCTCTGTTGCTTGTGAATTTGGTGCATTAACTGAAAAGGATTTTGAGCAAGGAGTTGTCTCGGAATATAAAATTAAAAACTCGCAAAGTCGATTTGTTGAGTCTCGAATGAAAGTTGGCGTAATGTCGCCTGTTGATGTTATTAAAGCCGGATTAAAAAAAGCTGGAGACGATGGAATTGTGATTTTTGATGCACCTCCAGGTACTTCCTGCCCTTTTATACATACAGTTGTACTTGTTGATTTTGTTGTGCTTATAACAGAGCCCACTCCGTTTGGATTAAGTGATCTTAAACAATCTGTTGAGACACTAAAAACCATGGATAAACATTATGGAGTTGTAATTAACAGAGCAGGACTGGGGAATAATGACATATATTCTTATCTCAAAGAAAATAATATTCCGCTTCTTATGGAAATACCTTTTGACAGAGAAATAGCAAACCATTACTCAAAAGCAGAAATTGCATCAGAATATATGCCCGATTTTAGTGATAAATTATCCAATATGTTTGAAACAATAATAGAAAAATATGGAAATAGCAGTAATTAGTGGAAAAGGTGGTACTGGAAAAAGTGTTGTTAGTTCAGCTTTTGCAAGTATGGCCCAAAACACCATGCTTGTAGATTGTGATGTAGATGCTGCAAACTTACATTTACTTTTTAACCCAGAAATAAAAAATGAAGAAGTATTTATTGGTGCAGAAAGTGCTGTAATAAATTATGATAAGTGTACAAATTGTGGCTTATGTGCAGAATATTGTCGATTTGACGCAATATCTTTTGTTGATGAAATAATTACCATTAATGAAGTGTTTTGTGATGGATGTAGATTATGTACAAGAATATGTCCCGAAAATGCAATTAAAATGGTTGAGAATGATCAAAGCCGATTATACTCAGGCAATTATAGATATGGCAAAATGGTGTACGGGATACTTGGCCCAGGAGAAGAAAACTCGGGGAGATTAGTTAACCTCGTTCGTGATAAAGCAAAAGCAATTGCCGAAAAAGAAGGGATAGACACAATTATAATTGATGGCCCTCCTGGAATAGGTTGTCCTGTTGTATCAACAGTTACTGGAATTGACCACGTTGTTATTGTAACAGAACCAACTATGTCGGGAATTCATGATTTAGAAAGAACCTTAGAACTAACAAAAGGCTTTAATCTTAAAACATGGGTAATTATAAATAAATATGACCTTAACAATGATATGGCAGATAAGATTATAGATTATTGCAAAAAATCTGATATCGAATTATTAGCTAAAATTCCATTTAATGCTGATATTGTTAAGGCAATGGTAAACTGCAAAACAATACCAGAACATCTCAAAGATTCTGATATACATATTGATTTATTAAATGCACTAAATAAAGTAAAAAATCATGCCAAAGAATAAAGGAATGGTTCATTTTTACACTGGCAACGGAAAAGGTAAAACAACTGCTGCACTAGGATTATCGTTAAGATCGGCTGGTCTTAACAAACGCATCTTTATTGCTCAATTTGTTAAAGGAATGCACTACGCAGAGTTAGACGCTATAAAAAAACATAAGAACATTAAGCTCAAACAGTTTGGTAGAGATTGCTTTATAGAGAACAAACCAACAGAAAAAGACATTCTTGCAGCAAAAGAAGGATTGAAAGAGGTGGAAAAAATAACGAAATCTAATCAATATGACTTAGTAGTTCTTGATGAAATATTCATAGCATTGCATTACAATCTTATTTCACATGAGGAGGTGGTAGAGATTATAACAACAAAAAATCAAAATGTTGAATTAGTACTTACAGGGCGAAACGCTCCCGAGAGTTTATATAATTTTGCCGACCTAATTACTGAAATGAAAGAAATCAAACATTATTTTAATAAAGGAATTGAAGCAAGACCAGGAATTGAATACTAAATTTAAAATTAACAGAATCACAACACAAAATAATTAATTATTAATATTTAAATTATGGGATTATTTGATAAAATTAATTTACCCGCAGTAAAAAATGTTATTGTTATAGCATCGGGTAAAGGTGGAGTAGGAAAATCAACAGTATCTGTAAATCTTGCTATTTCATTAGCTCGCAATGGATACAAAGTTGGATTAGTAGATGCAGATATTTATGGACCTTCAATTCCTAAAATGTTTGGCATCGAAGACCAAAAACCTAAATTAGAGGTTATTGATGAGAAAGAATACATGACTCCAATTGAAAAATATGGTGTAAAAATTATGTCTATTGGTTTTTTTGTAGAGCCTGCACAAGGACTAATTTGGAGAGGTCCAAAAGCAGCAGGAGCTATAACTCAATTATTTGAAAACACCGTTTGGGGTGAAATTGATTATTTATTGGTTGACTTTCCTCCTGGAACAGGTGATATACAATTAACTACAATGCAAAAAGTACCTTTAGCAGGTGCAATTATTGTTACAACACCTCAAGAAGTAGCCGTAAACGATGCGCGAAAAGCTGCATCAATGTTCATAAATCCTGATTTAAAAGTGCCAATCCTTGGTATTATAGAAAATATGAGCTGGTTTACTCCCGAAAAGCATCCAGATGAAAACTATTATATTTTTGGTAAAGGTGGTGGTAAAAAGCTTGCCGATGAATGTAAAACCGACTTACTTGGTCAAGTACCATTAGTTGCAGAAGTTGGGGCAGCAGCCGAATTAGGTAAAAGAGTGTTTAATCAAGCAAACAAAATACCAATGGAGGCTTTTGAGCAAATCGCTAAAGCAGTTTTGGAAAAAGTATAATCTTTAAAATCAATAGGTTTTTGAAGATGTAGGTGACAGCACCGCAGGGAT
>JAQUBO010000099.1 GCA_028686735.1 Bacteroidales bacterium | reverse complement strand
AATATTTTTGTGAATTATAAATCGAGTTTAGTATCTAAATTGCTTGGATTGTTTTATCGAAACCTACCTTGCAATTGTTACTACAGAAAGTAAACTTAAACAATTAAAAAATGTCAAGATTAAATTTTGATCAATTATTAGATGCAGGCGTTCATTTTGGACACCTAAGACGTAAGTGGAATCCTGCAATGGCTCCTTACATTTTTATGGAGCGTAACGGTATTCACATTATCGATCTACACAAAACTGTTGTAAAGATTGACGAAGCCGCAAGTGCAATGAAAAACATTGCTAAATCAGGTAGAAAAATCCTTTTTGTTGCAACTAAAAAGCAAGCTAAGGACATTGTTGCCGAAGAGGTTTCTAAAGTTAATATGCCTTACGTTACCGAACGCTGGCCAGGTGGTATGCTTACCAACTTCCCAACTATCAGAAAAGCAGTAAAAAAGATGACTACTATTGATAGAATGCAGGCTGACGGAACAATGGCTACAATGTCAAAACGAGAAAGACTGCAAATTACTCGTCAAAGAGCAAACCTCGAGAAAAACTTAGGGTCAATAGCAGACCTTTCTAGATTACCAGCTGCACTTTTTGTTGTTGACGTTATGAAAGAAAAAATAGCTGTTAGAGAAGCTCTTAGATTAGGAATTCCTGTTTTCGCAATGGTTGACACTAATTCAGACCCTAAACCTATCGATTATGTAATACCAGCAAATGACGATGCTTCTAAATCAATTCAAATTATTGTAGGAACCATGTGTCAAGCTATTAAAGAAGGGCTCGCAGAACGTAGTGCCGAAAAAGATGAGATTGCTTCTACAAAAAAGGCAAATGTCGAAAACAAAGAGGATGCTCCAAAAACAGTGAAAAGAACTAGAGCAAGAAAAACGCCAATTAAAGCAAATAAAGAGCAAGGCGAAAGTGAAGCACAAACTAAAGAATAAAAATTAAAATTATAGAAAATGGCAAATATAAGTGCTGCTGATGTAGCAAAACTTAGAAAAATTACTGGTGCAGGAATGATGGACTGCAAAAAAGCTTTGGTAGAAGCTGACGGCGACTTTGAAAGAGCTAAAGAACTTATCAGAGAAAAAGGTCTTGCAATTGCTAACAAAAGAGCTGATAGAGAAGCTTCTGAAGGTGCTGTGATAGCTAAAACTATAAATAACAATACTGTAGGAGTAATGATTGCTCTTAATTGTGAAACTGACTTCGTTGCAAAAAACGAAGATTTTATAGCTCTAGCAAATACTATATTAGAAGCTGCAGCAGATAACTTACCAGATAATATAGATGAGTTAAAAGCAATTGAAATTGACGGACAATCTATTGGTGATTTAATAACTGAAAGAAGTGGACTAACTGGTGAAAAAATGGAAGTCGCTAGCTATGAAAAATTAGAAGCTGCACAAGTGGCTGCCTATATACACATGGGGAACAAACTTGCAACACTAGTAGGTCTTAATAAAGAAGTTGACCCACAAATAGGTATGAATATTGCAATGCAAGTTGCAGCAATGAATCCTGCTGGAGTTGACAAAGACTCTGTTTCTGAAGATATTGTCGCTAAAGAACTTGAAATTGGTCGCGAACAAGCAAGATTAGAAGGAAAAGCAGAGCAATTATTAGATAAAATAGCACAAGGCAAACTGCAAAAATTCTTTAAAGAAAATACTCTTTTAAATCAAGAATTTGTTCAAGAAGGGAAAATTTCTGTCAAAGATTATCTAAAAAAACAAGAACCAAATCTTACGGTTGTTGATTTTAAAAGATACGGTCTTTCAAACTAACAAAAAATAAGATATAAAAGAACCTCTGATTTTCAGAGGTTTTTTTTTGTTAAAAAAACCAGAATAAATTTGTTGATGTAAATAATTAAAGATTTAAAAGTAAATACAATGATTATATTATATATTTTGCAAGTGCATAACAAAAATTTATCTATTTCTGCTTAAGTTTTGGAATTGTAAAACCTAATTTTGAGCAAAAGTTAGAAATAAGTGTTTAACTTATAACTGATTAATGTTTTTTTTAATGAACTAATGTATTTTTATTAAAACAATTCAAATAATTCATTGTTCTAATTTAGAATTATTTTAAATTTGCACAATTATGGTAGCCAAGCAAAACATAGTGTTAAATCATGAATACACAGTTTCTAAACTCACAGGTAGATGGGGACTAAGACGTAAACTTCATAAATTAGGCATAAAACCATACACAAATCTTATTTTCGTAAAAAAAATAACTTTTGACAGATATGTATTTAAAATCAAAGATAGCCGAAAAAAGAAAATATTACCTCTATCCTATTTACGCTACATTGAGCTTGTTGACACTAATGCCCCAGACGCTCACATCCGCATCAAAGAATCACTCTCCAATATTTCGGTAAATGTTTTTAAGAGTGATGAAAAAAATTGCATAAGTCTTTTTGACAACAAAAGCCTATTTGAGTTCAATAAGTATCACTTCGAGATAAAGTATTTACCCAATGTCAAAAGTATATATGGAGAAGACTACGAACACAAACGACTACGCAATAGCATTCTAACAGATTTTCCTGATATTTTTTTAGGTGTTATTGATGCAAAAAATCTCAGAGATGACTTTTTTCTTGTTACTCAATTTATGGACATGGATGCCAAAATTGTACTAGCAATCCGCAATTATGACTCCACAGCTACAGGAAAAGACAGAATTGACATTGAACTTTTATCCAATCTTACAGGCATTCCAATCATTCCATATTACGACGACGACGAAGATTCTAAAATTGCTTACAAAGAAAAGATTCTTCAAACAATAATAAGAACTCATAAAAATGTTGTTCCATACGTACGTCACGTACATGTAAATTACGGGCGTTTAATTGAAAGTTCAATATCTCATTTAATACGTCAACTAAAAACCGCTCCTGGTCAAGACTTTTCTATTTCACCTAGATATTTAGCGATAAACTTACTTGAAAAAGACCAAGTAATGCAGCAAGTACATGATCCATGTAAGAACTGTAAAAAGAAAAAATGTATTTCTGCAAAAGAGATTTCTCGTCTGGAGTCTCTTTACAACGAACATATATTTACAGTCATAGAAAATGCTCGCAAAGCTTACGTAAATGGTGCTATTGCAGAAATAACAGACACGCACCGCGAAGATATTACCAGTAAAAAAATTGACAAAGTTTTAACCCACAGAATTTGGGGGATACCAATTTTTTTAGCATTTATGACATTAACTTTTTACTCAACTTTTGAACTTGGCAAATATCCAATGGCTTGGCTAGAAAACGGAGTAGAGTGGCTTACAAATTTGATAGAGACCTCAATGCAAGAAGGATTTTGGAAAGACCTTATAATAAATGGGGCAATTGGAGGAGTTGGAGGCATATTAGTTTTTCTACCAAATATTTTTATATTATTTTTCTTTATTGGATTATTAGAGAACACAGGGTATATGTCTCGTGCAGCGTTTTTAATGGACAAATATATGCACAAAATAGGCTTACACGGCAAATCTTTTATTCCAATGATAATGGGTTTTGGTTGCACTGTTCCGGCTATCATGAGCACACGGATTTTAGAAAATCGTAGAGACCGTATCCTAACAATGATGATACTCCCATTTATGTCATGTTCTGCTCGATTACCAGTTTATATTTTGTTAATATCAGCATTTTTTCCCGAACACCCCGTTTTAATGCTTTTTGGGATATATGCTTTTGGAATTTTCCTAGCCTTAATAATCTCAAGTTTTTTTAGCAAAACAATTCTCAAGCAAAGAGAAGCACCATATATAATGGAGTTACTACCGTATCGAAAACCAACTGCTAAAATGCTATTTAGCTACACGTGGAATCGAGGCAAAGAATATCTCAAAAAAATTGGAGGAGTAATACTGATAGGCTCGATTATAATTTGGTTATTAGGATATTTTCCTAAAGATGTAGAATATTCACAAAATTATGACAACTTAATTGAAACCGCCCAAACTAACGAAGAGATTGAACTATATACACTTCAAAAAACTGCTGAACACCACCAAAAATCATATATTGGCAAAATAGGTGAGTTTATTGAACCAGCAATGCAACCTTTAGGATTCGATTGGAAAATGAGCGTCAGTATATTAGCGGGAATTGCAGGAAAAGAAATAACAGTGAGTACAATGGGAGTTCTCTATCAAGCTAATAGTGAAGATGATACAGGAAGCTTACAAAATAAACTTAAAGCAGAAACATACACTTCTGGTAAGAAAAAAGGAGAAAAAGTATTTGACAAACTTGTAGCTTTATCGTTCATTATGTTTATACTTATATATTTTCCTTGCATCGCAGTATTTGCAGCAATTTGGAAAGAATCAAAACGCATAAAATGGGCTTTATTTTCGGCATTTTATACTACTGGAATAGCATGGATAGTTTCATTTGCAGTATATCAAATTGGACGATTGTTTTTTTAAATAAGATGAATGTATATCCGTTTTAGTACCTAAATGATTCCACAATGGTTAAAAATCAATTATCTCACCCCAAGCCTAAAGGGAGTAATTTATTTTATGCACATCCTTTAGAGGTCGGGGTAAATGGAGACGATTAAATTTCGTATGGGTACAAAAACGGATATACATTTAAGATAATAAGTTTATAGAGCCTCCAATATTTTTATCAATCTAGTTTTTTTACGCTGTGAGACAGGAATTTCTTTACCATTTTTAAGAATTAAAAAACCACCGTCTGATTTATCTAATTTTTGTATATAATTAAGATTTACTAAATAAGAATTATGTGGCCGAAAAAAATTATAATCTGCCAAAATATCTTCAAACTCTTTCATTCCCCTAGACACAATAATATCATCTGCATCCTTCAAAGAGAAAGTGGTGTAAGAGTTATCACTTGTGCAAAAAACTATGTCGTTTATATCAACTATATGTAACTCCCCCGCAGTTTTAAGTACAAGTTTCTTTGTATCATTCCTTTTCTCATAATAATCAAAAAAGTTAAATAACTGAGTTTCAAGATTTGATTTTTCACGAATAGCAATTGACTTATCAATTGCTGCACAAAACTCATCTTCATCTATAGGTTTAAGAACATAATCAAGTGCCGAAAACTTAATCGCCTTAATAGCAAATTCATTAAATGCCGTAGAAAAAATCAAAGAAAAACTATATGGCTTTACGGCTTGCAATATGTCAAACCCGCTGCCATCACCCAAATCTATATCTAAAATAAGCAAATCTGCTTTAATCTTTTGCAGTAATTCTATTCCCTCTTTAACACTCCCCGCTTCAAATATTTCAGAAATATCTGGAAAATGTTTTCTAACAATTTGCCGATACAAATTCCTAATATTTTTATCATCATCAATAAATACTATATTCATAATAAAAATCTAAATTATTGGAAGAATGAGAGCAACTTTTGTGCCCATTTCATCTGAAAAATACTCTACCTTAACATTTCTTTTCCATTTTTGTTTTAAAATTAATATTCTTTGTTCTATAATTTCTAATGCCATAGATTTATGGTCGTTTTTAATATTACTAGTTTTCTGAATTCCGGGTCCATTATCAATAATCCAAAATTCAACTTCATTATCACGCAAAAACACTTTCAATATTAACCGAGCATTGGTTACTTTACTCAAACCATGTTTAATCGCATTTTCAACAAAAGGCTGAACCATCATTGGAGGAATAGAAACATCGTCGATATCAATAATTTGCAAATCATCAATTTCAAAAACAAATGATTTATTCATTCTTACATATTCTAATTCAATATAACTTTTAAGCAATTGCATCTCATCAGCCAATGGGATTTCTTCTTGCAAAGATGATTGCAAAACAATTCGAGTAAGCTTAGAAAATTTAGACAAATATGCAGATGCATCTTCAATTTTTGAGTCTGCAATATAAGTCTGTATTGATGTTAATACATTAAACAAAAAATGTGGATTCATCTGCTTTTGCAACAAGTTTTGTTTTACAATCATATTTTTATTTTCGAGCAGTAATTTCTTTTGCCGCCCTCTCATTAGTAAAACAAGAATAATAAGTCCAAATAAGAAAAGCACAGCTACAACAAAAGCAACAATTTGTCTAATACGTTGAGTTTGCAACGCTTTTTCATAGAGTAATCTATCAATCTTAACTTGATTTTGAATAGACTGAAACTTTACTTCGAGACGATTAATCTCTGTTTGTTTTTCGATATTTAAAAGTGAATCCTGCAACGACTTCAAGAACCTATATTCAACAGCACTTTTCTCATATTCACCAGTAATATAATACGCATTAGCAAGATTTTCAGAAGCCTCAGCAATTCCATTTGCATATTTTACCTCCAACAAATACCCTTTTGCCTCTTCTAAGAGACTAATAACATCATAAGAGTCTGAATTATCCTTTTTTACTTGAGAAAAATAAATTAAAGCTTTACCTAGCATTAACTTATCGTCTAAGTCTTTAAACATAGGTATAGACAACTGAAAATACTCTTCTGCCTTATCATAATTATGCATTTTATAATAAACAACCGCAATATTATTAAAACACAAAGCCTGATTTCTAACATCATGAAGGGCATTAAATAATTGAAGAGCTTGCGAATAATAATATAATGCAGAATCTAAATCGACAACTGACTCTTCATAATACACTCCAAAATTATTTAAAGTAGGAGCAATTAAGGCACTATCTCCTAAACTAGCTTTGATATTGTAAGACTTTAAAAGGTTCTCGTAAGCAGGTTCAATATTTCCTAATTCTTGATGAATAATTGCAATATTGTTATACACTAATGATTGGCTACGCACATTATCACTTTCGATAAAAGCTTGCAGTGAAGCCTGATAATTTTTAAGTGCTGTCCCATAATCTCCTTGTAACTCCGACATAACACCAATATTTGATAACATTTGTGCAATTTTATCATAATCTTCAATATCTCTAGCAATTTGCAGTGCTTCAAGAAAAAATTCTTTTGCAAAATCAGTATAATTCTTAGAATAAGAAATTATTCCAGCTTCATTATATTTTTCATACGCCTGAACCTTAGGAAACTCATACTTAATAACATTTTTCAGCACATCCTTTAATAAAATCGCTTGCTGAACAGAATCTACAGATAAATCTTTATACTCATCCAAAAACTTGTCAGTTTGCGAAAAGCAAGTTACTGAAACGCAAATAAAGACAATTAAAAACTTAACACGCATAATTTTATTTTTCTTTCACATAATAAGAAGCAAGCAATAATAATTTCCAGTCTTTAATAAAAAAAGCACCAAAACTAAGTTTCGCCTATGCTTAACAGTCTTGGTGCAAATAATGTATTAAAAACTTTAGGATTTTGTCTTATCTTAATCGTTTCTTTTCTTATCAGAATTTTCTTCTTTAGGAGGTTTTGGCAATAAAACTTTGCGACTAAGTTTAATTTTATTCGTTTTTTCATCAATTCCAATAACCTTCACTTCAACTTCTTGCCCTTCTTTTAGAACATCTTCAACAGCTTTAATTCGTTTCCAGTCAATTTCAGATATATGTAACAATCCTTGATGATTAGGTATTATTTCAACAAACGCACCAAAAGTTGTAATTCCTTTTACTTTACCTTTATAAACTTTATCAAGTTCTGGTACTCTAGTAATATTACCAATTTTTTCTTTAGCATTTAACATATCCGTACCATTCTCAGCTGTAATCTCAATATATCCTTTATCGTCAATTTCAGTAACAGAAATAGTAGTGTTAGTCGTAGCTTGCATTTCTTGAATTATTTTACCACCTGGACCTATTATTGCACCAATCATATCTTTTGGGATAACAATAGTTTCAATTCTAGGAGCATATTCTTTGTAAGACTCTCTAGTTTCGGGCAATGTTTCGAGCATTTTCCCTAATATATGCTCTCTTCCTTCTTTAGCCTGCAACAAAGCCTCTCTAAGTACTTCATAAGACAATCCATCAACTTTAATATCCATTTGAGTAGCAGTAATGCCGTCAGGCGTACCACAGACTTTAAAGTCCATATCACCTAAATGATCTTCATCTCCCAATATATCGCTTAAAATAGCATATTCTTTAGTTTTAGGATCTGCGATTAACCCCATTGCAATACCCGATACTGGTTTTGAAATTGGTATTCCGGCGTCCATCATTGCCAAGGTTCCTGCACAAACAGTAGCCATAGATGATGACCCGTTTGATTCGAGAATATCAGAAACTACTCTAACAGTATAAGGGAATTTTTCTCCTTTTATTGGCAACACTTTAGCTAGAGCTCTATGTGCAAGATTTCCATGTCCAACCTCACGACGCCCTACACCTCTGTATGGTCTAGCATCACCTGTTGAGAACGGTGGAAAATTATAATGCAGTAAAAATGGAGAGTATCCCTTTATCATTGCACCATCAATCATTTGCTCGTCCATTTTATTTCCAAGGGTAACAGTTGTTAACGCTTGTGTTTCGCCACGAGTAAACAGGGCTGATCCATGAACAGAAGGTAAATAATCTACTTCGCACCAAATTGGGCGTATTTCGTTAGTTTTTCTACCATCAAGTCTCACTTTTTCTTTTAAGACCATTTGTCTTACAGCTTCTTTCTCAACATCATGATAGTATTTCCCAACGAGTTTTTCGATATCTTCGAGTTGCTCTTCATCATATTGTGCCAAAAACTCTTCTTTAACCTCACCGAACAAACGCTGACGTTCATGCTTATCAGCACTTTGAGTCATTGCAGCCGCATAAGCTTTGTCAAAAGTTTCGTCCCAAACTTTTTGTTTTAATTCCTCATCATTTGTTTCGTGAGAATAATCTCTATACCCATCAATACCAAGCATTTTACGCAAGTCTAATTGTGCTTGACACTGAACTTTAATAGCATCGTGAGCAAATCTAATTGCATCCAACATTTCTTGTTCAGAGACCTCGTTCATTTCACCTTCAACCATCATAATATTATCAATAGTTGCTGCAACGATTAGGTCTATATCCGCTTCTTGATTTGCTTCTACACCAGGATTAATAACAAATTCACCGTTAATTCTCGACACCCTAACTTCGGATATAGGTCCAGCAAAAGGCACATCTGTAACAGCAAGTGCTGCTGATGCTGCAAGTCCAGCTAAAGAATCGGGCATATCATCGTGATCTGCTGACATTAACATTACATTTACAAATGTTTCTGCATGAAAATCAGCAGGAAACAAAGGGCGTAAAGCTCTATCAATAAGTCGGGATATTAAAATTTCATAATCTGAAGGTCTAGCTTCTCTTTTCATAAAACCTCCGGGGAAACGTCCCACAGAAGCATATTTTTCTCTATAATCAACCGAAAGGGGCATAAAATCAACATCATCTTTTGCCGTATCAGCAACAACAACTGTTGCCAAAAGCATGGTTTTACCCATCTTCACCACTACCGAGCCAGTTGCTTGCTTCGCTAGTTTACCGGTGGAAATTTCTATTTCTCTGCCATCATTAAGTTTGACGACTTGTTTAAATTCTTTGTACATTTTCTATATCTATTAAATTATTGTTTTAATTAAAAAAAAAGCAAAACATTATAAGTCTTGCTTTTTTAGTGTTAGCGACGAAGTCCTAAATCCTTCACTATCGCTCTATATCTTTCGATTTCGTTGGTTTTTAAATAATCCAACAAACTCCTTCTTTTTCCTACCAATATAACCAGTGCACGCTGAGTACTGAAATCCTTTTTATTCTTTTTCAGATGCTCAGTTAAGTGACTGATACGGTAGGAAAATAGAGCGATTTGAGATTCTGCCGAACCTGTGTCGTTATTAGACTTCCCGTGTTTTTTGAAGATTTCTGTCTTCTTTTTTGAATCTAAGTAGTTATTCATCACTTATAATATATAATTAAAATTAAGGCAGCAAAATTACTGTTTTATTTCAATTTAGCAAAATTATAAGGGATTTCTTTTCAAATAATTATTTTACAAAGTGTTAACTTTCTTGAATTTCCAAATTTTGTTCGTGCCGCCCCCTACTCTACTATTATCAAGATTAACAAACACTAACTCAAAATTTTAATTAATCTTCAACTTTTTCGAGTACGACCTGAATAAACACTTGAAATACGAATACAAAATTTGCAAAAACAATTAAACTTGCCCCCAAAATTTTAATTAACTTGTAATCTGCGAGCAAAGTAGTCATTTGCCCATAACCAGGGAGTAGCAGTCCAATAATTAAGTAGTATGTACTAAGTAATATTGCTCCAAACCCCAAAATTATAGGAGAAGATGAGCTAAACTTAGATGTTTTATGCGACAATCGTATAAACACAAAAACCATCAATAATACTTCGAGGGAAAATAGTATTGCAACTAGTGCAGATTTTTCTAACATTTTAAAAGACTTATCACATGAGCATAATGCTTCGCTAATATTATTTTGATACCCTTGTATTAGCACATCATTTGTTTGAGATTTAAATAAAGACATTATTTGCTGGTCAAAGATATTTGTGAAAGCGAACACGGTAACACCTAATAATAAGCCTACACAAGCGATTGCAATTGTATTTTTAAATTTTCTTAATCTGTATAATGTTCTAATTTTCTCCATATTTTTTTAATCAATAAAACTTTGTATTGCAATTTTATATGATTCAACACCAAATCCTGTAATTATTCCTTTACAAACAGGAGCAATGATATTATTATTTCTAAAGTTCTCTCTCGCATACACATTAGAGATATGCACCAAAACCACAGGCACCGATATTGCAGATATTGCATCACGAATAGCGACCGAGGTATGAGAATATGCACCTGCATTCAAAATTATACCGTCAATTTGATTTTCCGAAGCATGCAAAACACTAACTATTTCAGACTCAAAATGAGAATTAATAAAACTAAAATTAATATCAGTAAAATTATGTTTCAAGGAGTTAAAATAATCGACCAAACTGGTATTCCCGTAAATTTTTGGCTCTCTTTCGCCAATATTATCTAAATTTGGACCGTTTATAATTCTTAAATTCATTACTTTTACAAGATATTAATAACTACAAATATATAATTTATATTTAATTTAATGAGAAACTGGCAAAATATAATAGGCGATTTTCAAATGTATTTAAAACTTGAAAGAAGCATGTCGGATAATACTTGTTTTGCTTATGTGAGTGACATTAATAAGCTTTATAGCTATTTAGAAATAAAGGGATTAAATATTTTACCAAAAGAAATAACTCCACAAATACTTACCCAATTTATCGAATATATAGCCAAACTTGGCTTAGCAGATAAAACACAATCAAGAATTATATCATCTATAAAAGCTTTTTATAAATATATGATTATCGAAGATTTAATAGAAAAAGATCCTTCTTCTTTTCTTGAGACCCCACGAATTGGTCTTAAAATACCAGTTGTATTAAGTGTTGATGAGATAGAAAAAATCTTATTATCAATTGATGTCAGCAATAAATTAGGACACCGAAACAGAGCAATAATCGAAGTGCTCTACGGCTGTGGATTAAGAGTATCTGAACTTATAAATTTAAAAATCTCTAATATCTATTATAAAGACGACTACATTAGAATAATAGGTAAAGGAGATAAGCAAAGACTTGTTCCATTAGGAAATGCTGCAAAAAAGGAAATTGGTTTTTACATTCAATCTTTTAGAAATCAGCTTCAGCCTCAAAAAGGACATTCAGATTTTTTATTTCTTAACCGCAGAGGCAAACAGTTGTCGCGAGTTATGATTTTTACAATTGTAAAAGAAGCTTGTAACAAAGCAGAAATTAAAAAAAATGTATCACCTCACACATTTCGACATTCCTTTGCCACGCATTTAATAGAAGGTGGAGCAGACCTTAGGGTAGTTCAAGAGATGCTAGGACACGAGTCTATAACAACTACAGAAATATATACTCACGTTGACAGAGAATACCTTAGAGGAGTTATCATACAATTTCATCCTCGATCCTAAAATAATAAGACCTTATCAATTAGTACTACCTAATTAATTGAATATTTCCTTGATATTCATGTCCTATTGCATCTAAATCTGTAAAGCGTGCATACCAATAATAAGTTCCATTTGGCAAATATTTATCTCCTGCATTATAAGATCCATCAGTTCCGTCCCAAGCACCACTTCCACAACTGCTGCAATCTACATTCTCATCATACTCTTCAGTCATAAATACCAATTCCCCCCAACGATTATATATTTTAAGATCAAACGTATGCCGATTTATTCCTTTTCCGCATACCCTAAAGCAATCATTTATTCCATCTCCATTAGGAGTAAAAGCAGTTGGAGCCCAAACAGTATTTTCGGCTCTAATAGTAATGTTTCTTATGGCCGTATCGGAGCATTCATACTCATTTAAACTAACTAACATTACTTCGTATTCACCAATATCATCAAAAAAATGTATAGGATGTCTAAAGTTAATAGTTGAGTCTCCATCTCCATAATACCAAAAATTAAACAGTGCCCTCTCGGAGTAATTAATAAATTTAATCTGCGGATTTAAAATGCTTGCAACCTCTGGCTCAGCCGAGAAATTAGCATAAGGCTGTGGATATATAAATACCGTACTATCCGTAACAATACTGTTAGTACATCCAAATTCATCTCTCACAACAAGTTCTACTGGGAAAAACCCAGATTCAGAATAAGCATGAGTTGGATTTTTTACAAATGCAAACACATCATCTCCAAAATCCCAGACATATTCATAATTAGCGGCAGTATCAAGAGAGGTAAATACAACTTTATGCCCAGGACAAGCTTTTTTTGGATTAACAGTAAAATCGACAAAAGGTTTTTGGTGAACGTAAATAGTTATTGAGTCGTGCACCATAGGAGTTTCGCACATATCTTCTACTGTAAAAACAAGATTAGTAGTTTCTTCGGGATAAAATGTAAAAGGCGAGCCCACAATTTCACCATCGCTGGTTGTGATTTGATATGGCCCTCCATTTCCACCAGTAATATCAAGCTCAATCTCCGTACTTGATCCAAAACAAACATTATCAACACTATTAATAATATTATCTATACTTAAAGGAGGATATACATCAACATTTACGCTATAACCTGCGGCAGTACAGCCGTGATTGTCGGTAACAGTTAAATGATATGTTGTTGTATTTTCAGGATTTGCATCAAAAAGATGTTCAAATTCCTCGGAGCCGTCTGTACCCCTCCAATAAAATTGGTATGGTGGTGTTCCACCAGCAGCTTGTGCAATTACCTCTGCTTCTCCGCCTATACAAATTGTATGATTACCCAAAGGTAAAACCCTTAGTATTTGTGGCGATTCGATATCTGCATTTCCATAAATTCTACAATTATTATCATCTGAAACTGTAAGGTCATAAGATCCTGGAGGAGCTAACAGAGTATTTGTATAATTTGCATTTTCCCAAACATAATTATATGGAGGTGTCCCGCCTGTTACAACAGCAACAGATGATCCGTTATCACTATAAGAACATGCGGCATCTTGGGTCTCAAGTGTCATTTGTAATTTTGATGGTTCTGTTATAATAAACATAGTATCAGCCTTACAGCCAATTTGGTCGGTAATTGTAAGAGTATATAATCCAGCACAAAGATTACTATAATATGGCCCATTAGCGTCCCACGAATAATCAAATGGTTGCAAGCCACCAGTAATATTAAGCATAGCACTTCCGTCACAAGATTGATAACATTGATTATTTTCAGTTGTAAGCTCCATAAAAATTTCGGGACTTACTATCACTTCACTAGTTGCAAGATTACTAATACAACCATTAGCATCTTCGACATAAACTGTATAAGTAATGTCTTCGTGAGGTGTTATTTGAAAAGTTTGAGGACCAGATGTAAACCCATTTTCATCTTCACTATCCCAATAAATTACATAAGGTAGTGTACCCCCCATCGGTTGCGCTGCAATATTAATATGTTGATGTTCACAAATTGCAAAATCACCCGAAGTAACTACTTGTAATAAATTTGGCTGAGTTATCTCAAATTGTTCAAAAACAGAACATCCGTTTGAGTCTAAGACTGTTACTTGATACGTACCGGCGTGTATATCATTATGGCTCATCATATTATATCCGTCGCTCC
>JAQUBO010000308.1 GCA_028686735.1 Bacteroidales bacterium | reverse complement strand
CAAATTTTCACGGTAGCAATTTAAATTACTTTTTCTGTTCAAAAACTTTCACTAAAAAACATTGCTCGATTTTTCTTTTCTTCCACTGAACGCTAACGATCGAGGCTATGCCCAGTAAGGGATTACGAAGCACTTCCGTTTCAAATTATTACTAATATTTATTACTTAAATTTACTTTCATTTTACCACCTAAACCCTTATTGGGTATAGCCTTTGTTACCAACTGGCCGACTTTCATCAATAAACAAGGATTTTTCCTGTATTTGAAATTGACGCATCTGTGTTTAAATATAACTATCTTGATATAAGTTTCCACTAATTATGATTTTTTATTGTTACGGAATACTACTGATGCGTTTAAAATTTATTTTGAAATAAAGCATTATTAAGAAATCCTAAGACGACTGAAAATCAGATTTATCAATTAGATTCATTAAATCAATAGGAATAACTTTAATTTCAAATCAAAAAAGTAAAAAATGTCTGCAAAATCAATAATATCAATAGATTCAGCATTCGATCCAAAAGTTAACGCATCACCAGTAGTTACAGAATATAAAAAAATAAGAAATGACTAAAAATATACAGTTTTAGAGCTTAATAATAAATATAAATAATTAAATGTCAATACTGCCTTAAGCTGTTTACAAAATAAAAAGCAAATAATAATTAGTATGGACTTGCAACCCTAACACAACGAACTGAAAATCCGCTCTTTTTATTTCCGATAATAATACCTCCTCTATCACTATTGTCGCAAGACACGTTGATTCCCTTTGCATATGCATCAGATATTTCTGTTGTAGTCCACCAACACCCTTCTTTTCCTAAATCAATGAATATACCATTTTCCAATCGCTGACCACCACATTTATAAACTAAGTCATGAGGAGATAACATCTCATCAAATTCTTCAAACGATGGTATGTGCCAACCTTCAGGACATAGCTTTCCTGTTTCAACAGCTGCCCAATTGTATAGGAGACCATAATCGCTATTATTGATGCTGTCATTATTGTAAATGCAATATGCTGGTTCAGTTGTATTAGCCCAGCTAACATCATCAGTAATAAATTGTATTTCGGTTCCATCGTTTAGTTTTGTAGTTTTCAAATTTTCGATAAAACATTCTCCAGCATTACCCCATTCAAATATTTTAGTTTTATAAACATTACCATCAATGTCAACAATGCCGGTTGTAAATGTAATGCAATTGCCATAACCAATACCATTATTATTTATAGCATATGCCCTTATGTAATACGTAGTATTATAACTAAGTTCTGTGATACTACTTATAAAATTACCTGTACCACTTCCATCTTCTGTTAAATTATCGCTCGTTGTTGGATTAGTATTTGTACTCCAGCAAACGCCTCTACGATAAACAGGAGAACCACAATCATCTAGAACAAAACCGCCTGATGTAACACTAGTTTGAGTTAGATCACTAATTGGGCTAGTTTCAATTTCTGGCACTTTAGAGTTAGAATCTTTACAACTAATGAGAATGTACGACATTAATCCAACTATAATTGTAATCGCTGCAAATTTAATTACTTTTTTCATATCTAATTGTTTTAATTATTTGTTTTAATATTTTGTAATAAATTTATAAGGTTTAAGAAAGATTAAACGTTTTTAATAAACTTCTTTACAATCAAACCTTCAGGACAATAGAGTCTTAAAAAATACATTCCATTACATAGGCTAGATATGTCCATTTCTAATTTAAACTCGGAAAAATTAGCTTTTTGCACAACTTTGCCATTAATGTCTATAATCTCAATTGTTTTATCGGTAATACCCAAAACTGGGAATTCAACTGTAACCTTTTCTTTTGCAGGGTTGGGATAAACTGACAATTGTTCGAATGTTTCGGAATCAATGGAATTCATAATTGTCATTTCGAGAATTTTATAGTTGCACAACCATAAGATTTTATTGTTCTCATATAATGCTTTACTCCCATCATAAAAGTTCTGACCACTAGAAGGGTAAAAATTTGTTATAATATTTGTTGTCATGTTAATATGATATAATCCATAGTATCCCCAGTTGAAGATATTTTGATCATCAATAGCAACGAAACCAGATCCAAAATGAACTAAAGAATCTGGTATTTCAAAAACACCAACCATTTGTTGGATAGTATTATCCCATTTGTAAATTTCATCGTCTGTAGCGAAATAAAATATGTTTTCATCATTCGTCCATATAGAAAGAGCGCCTCCGTAATTATAGGTATTATAAGTGTATATAGGAAAAGAGAACAATTCTATTAAATTTACTCCGTCATATTTGAATAATTTGCCAGGGAAAGTCCCCCATCTATAGGTCGTGATAAGAACATTTGTTTCATCAATCACGTATAAATCTGTAAAAGAATAGTGATAATTGCTAGTTTTTTTTACAAAAGAATTTCCATCGAAATGCCATAACTCACCGTAATCTTCATCATGTGATAATGCCTTAAAAAAGGCTTTGTTTTGTTCATATACGAATGGTTTAATAGCAAAAGTACTTAAGTCACTTGGTTTATTACAGACTTTACTCCATGAAATATTATTATCATTCCATTCAAATAAACCATTATCTGTCAAATGCATTGCATATATGCTATTACTATTAATTGGGATTCCAGATATTCTACCAATAGGCAAAAGTTGACTCTGATCAACTTGAACCCAATCATTACCATCATTATAAAATGTAGCAGTAATCCATGATTTATCTACCTCTCCAACACTTTTAATAATAGTTTTATTATTACAGAGAATGCCTTCCCCAAAATATCTAAATTCGCCTAAATCTGGTATTACAACATTATTAAAACTAAAATTTTGTCCACATAGAGTGCTTGAATAAATAAATAATATAAAAGTATAAAATGCTTTTTTTATCCTTGCCCAATCTAAATAATAGGACATAAAAAGAAATCTGCCATACTTCCCAACACATTTTGATTTAGTAAATTCTTTCAAAACGCTTGGATTGCTCTCAAATAATTTGTTTAAAAACAATAATTCCTTAGTACAGTTTTTACGAAGTAGAGTATTCATAATAAAAATTTGCTTTTAGTTAATAATTTAGTTAATTACATTTATGTTTTGTTTGCTATTACCAATTAATATATGTCCAAGTTTTAGCGAAATACTAATGCAAAACTTAGATTTTGAAAATTTCGGGCAGGTTTTCTTTTCAATATTTTCTTTCTTCTCTGTCATTGTTTATTGTATGCTGGCAGTTTCTTTATCGGCTTCCAACTAACGTAAAAATTCATCATTGATAATCAGCGAGTTACCAAATCCAATTTCTTCCATTTTAATGTCAAATTTAGTAATTTGTTTTGATATTCTTTTAATAATTCCCAACTTTCTTTTT
>JAQUBO010000005.1 GCA_028686735.1 Bacteroidales bacterium | reverse complement strand
TAATTACAATCTTGCTAAAACTCTAAACTATTATCAATCACAAGGAGCAAGTCGGCAAAAAATTATTCTCGGACTACCATATTACGGACGCGAATGGAATACAGAAGGTTCGACTGTGCCATCAAATACAACAAGCTCTGTTAGTTCTAGAACATATAAAGCCATTAAAGACAACACTTCGGGAAACTATTCTAATCGCCAATGGGAAGAAAAAAGTTTTACGCCATACTACACTTATTATTTATCAAACTGGCGACAGTGCTTTTGTGATGATGAGATAAGTTTAGGATATAGATACGATCTTGTAAATATGATGGGAATTGCTGGAATTGGAATATGGGCACTTGGCAATGATGACGGATATACAGAGCTTTGGGATTTAATTCAAAACAAATTTACAAATTGTGCAACATATCCATGCAACGGAACATTTTACGATCTTGGAGGTCCATATAAAGATTATTATGATAATTCGGACTATACGTTCACAATTGCTCCTACTGATGCTACACAAGTAAGCCTCGAATTCCCAGTTTTTGACATTGAAGCAGGTAGTGGAACAGAATGTAATTATGATTATTTAGAAGTATTTGATGGGGTAAGTTCAGCATCTACATCTTTAGGGAAATTTTGCAACACCACAGGAAACCCTGGCACAATAACATCTTCAGGAAATGCTTTGACCGTTAAAGTGCATACCGACGGAGCAACGACTAAAAGTGGTTTTAAAGGAGTTTGGTCCTGCATACAAGATAATATTTTACCCGAAACATCTGTAACTGCGAACCAATGGGTTTCCGAAGATTTTATAGCAACATTTACCGATACAGATAATGAAGCGGTTGATATGAAATTTTACCAAGTGCTTGATAATGACGGTGTTGAGTGGCGCGCAAATAATAATTATGGTTTTTTTAATGATAATTTTCAAAACGAAATTCATGCTGACTGGACAGATTTATCAGGAACTTGGTCAATAAATAATGGGCATTTAATGCAGTCAGACGAATCTGTTTCTAACAATAATATTTACGCCAACGTAACGCAAGTTACAGGAAATACATATTTATATCACTGGCAAATGAAAATTGATGGTGCTGGAGATAATCGTAGAGCTGGATTATATTTTTATTGTAGTAATCCTGAACTTGAGGAACGCGGTAATGCTTATATGATATATTTTAGAGCTGATCAAAACGCTTGTCAAATTTATAAATGCACAGATAATGTACTTGATATACATACTGACGATCCCGTAAATGTAAATGCAGGAACATGGTATGATTACAAAGTAATATTTAATACTAATACTGGCGAAATTAAAGCTTATCAAAATAATGTTTTAATTTCAAGTTGGACAGACCAAAGTCCACATAATACAGGAAATTCAATATCTCTACGAACAGGAAATTGTAATGTCGAATATGATGATATTAAAGTTTACAAAAACAGAAATTCTACCGAAACCATTACTGTTGGTGCTAATGAAGAAGTGCGATATCAAAATATTGGAGAAACGAATTCAGCCTGTAGAATTAAAACCATTATTACAGATATATCTGGAAATATATCAACTTCTAATGGAACAGATGTAAATATTGATTGGACAGCACCAGAAGATATTGCAAGTGTTAATGATGGATTAGGACTTGATATTGATACAACCTATATTGGAACAAGTCTTTCGGCAAACTGGACACAAGCGAACGAACCAAACTCTTATGTGAGTTCTTACGAATATTGCGTTGGGCTAACTTCTGGAGCCTCTGATGTTGTTGATTGGACAGATAATGGCATATTAACCAGTGTAACACATACAGACTTAACTCTTATCTCAGAAACAGAATATTTCTTTAGCATTAGAGCTACAAATATTACAAACTTGACTTCTAACATTACATCAAGTGATGGAGTTTTATATATTGACCCACAAGATTTTACAATTGCAGACTTCGAGTTTGGAAACACAGGAATTTGTGAGGGACAAGCTTTTTCGTTAATTAATTATTCAGTAAACGCAAACTCATACTTTTGGACAATTTCTGGACCAGTTAATCTCACAAGTACTGATGAAAATCCTGAGTTTTTACCTGAAGAGGGTGAATATACCGTAAAATTAGTCGCATACGGAAACCTTAGTAATGATTCCGTTACAAAAACAGCTGAAATTACAATTCAGCCAAATCCTGTTGCAAATTTCTCAGCTATTGAAACAAATCTTGAGCTTTCTGATGCTACAGCCTTCTTTATAAACAATAGTGAACACGCTGATATATACTTATGGGAATTTGGTGACGGAGAGACTTCTTCGCTCACAGAACCTTGGCACACATATACATCAACAGGTTTATTTACAGTGAGACTTGAGGCTTTTAGTTATGGATGTGGTAGCAATTATAAAACATTAACAGATTATATTAATGTTATTGACCCAACAAATATTGAAGATATACAAGGAACAAGTTTCAGTCTGTATCCTAACCCTGCTAGCGATATAATTTTTGTTCGGCTTAAACAAGGAGAAATCAACTTAATTAAAATATACGATGCCTCAGGACAAATTATTTATCAAAAAGCTTTACAAACAAATTATACCTCAATAGATATATCAGGTTTTGTTTCGGGAGTTTATGTAATTGAAATTAGCACTAAAGAAAAAGTATTGACAGGAACAATTATCATAAAGTAAGCATACTGTTTTTTGTTTTGCGTTCTCCAAACAGTCCTATTATTATTTTACAAGTTACTACTACTGCTCATTAGATTTTATTTGTAATCCGAGTGTTGTAACAACTTTTTAACTTTTCTTTCCGCACCCTCTTGTTCTCTGAAGGGATCCGATATAGCAATAAACACAAAATTTTATCATATAAAGTCTTAGTTTTTAATTCTAAGAACCTCAATTTCATGTATTTTTCCATTAAAAACATTTATATCAACATCTCCCTCAATACCTTCTAATATCCCCTTATCGGTAAATTGCCAAAAGACCCAATCAGAAAGTACGGAGTTGGGATTCTGTTTAACATTGTACCACGCAATCCAAACAGGATATTTATCAAAACGTTTGTCTTTTTTAATAGTGCTAACATAAAAATTATGATAAGTATATAATATTGGTGTTACTCCGTATTGTTTCTCGACAATCTCTAACCAATTTAATAATCCTGCTTTTAAACTGTTAATACTCTGCACTCGGCTATATTTTTCAATATCCAGTACTGGGGGTAAATCCCCAGCTTTTAGCTCAACATTTTTTATATAATTTTTTGCTTGAACTGTACTATTTTCGTCGGGACGATAATAATGATACGCACCTTTTATAATTTTGGCATTATTTAAGGCTTTCCAATTTTTTAAAAACTTAGAATCTGTCTTATTATGCCCCATTGTCGCACGAACAATTACAAAATCTATTTTATGCGTTTTTAATAATTTCTCCCAATTTATATTGGTTTGATAATGAGAAACATCTATGCCAAACACTGAATAGTCGCTAAGCTCTTTTCTGAAAACCTCATAAGCTTGAGACTTTTGCTGATGTTTTTTAAACAACGAAATAATATCAGGATAAAAGTAATATCCAACAAAAAATATTATAATAATACTTAGTATCGCTAACAACTTCTTTCGACTGTATTTTTTCTTTCGTCGTCTGCTCATTAATCAATAAAATTATCTGCAATATATTGTGCTATCTGAACGGTATTTGTTGCAGCTCCTTTTCGCAAGTTATCAGCAACTACCCATAAATTTATTGCGTTTTCATTTGAATTATCATATCTCATTCTGCCAACGAAAGTCTCATTTCTTCCTTTAATTGCTAACGGCATTGGATACAAATTTTCAAAAGGAGCATCTTGTAATACAATTCCCATTGACTCTGCCAATATCTCATTAATTTCTTTTAAATCGGGTTTTTCATAAAACTCAATATTTACACTCTCACTATGTCCGCCTAAGACTGGCACTCTAACAACTGTTGTGGTAATTGCTAATTTAGATAAGTTAAGAATTTTTCGTGTTTCGTTAATAAGCTTTTCTTCTTCTTCAGTATATAAATTGTCTAAAAAAGCACCACCTTGCGGAATACAATTATGATATATCTGATGCGGATAAACTGGATTTGAAGCAATTTGTCCGTTTTCTTCTTCTAACAATTGGTTAGCCCCTTTAAACCCAGAGCCTGTAACAGACTGATAAGTTGAAACAATAACTCTTTTTAATCCATAAAGTTTATGCAATGGGGACAAAACAACCGCCAATTGAATAGTGCTACAATTAGGATTTGCAATTATTTTATCATCAGGATTTAATAATGATATATTAACTTCGGGGACTATCAATTTTATGTCGGCATACATTCGCCAAGCTGATGAATTATCAACAACATAAACACCTTTTTTTGCAAATTTTGGTGCCCATTCTAAAGAAATAGTACTGCCAGCCGAAAAAATCACAATATCAATTTCCTTCTCAAGAGTTTGTGATAAATTTAGAATTTTATATTCCTTTTCTCGAAAAAACATTGTTTTTCCAGCAGATCTTTCAGAGGCAACAGGATAAAACTCTTCAATCTCAACAATAAAATCATCAAGTACCTTGAGAATTTCTCCTCCAACCATTCCTGTAACCCCAACTATTGCAAGTTTCATGTTTTACTATTTTGATGTAAAAATAATTAAAAATAAAGATTTTACTACCTCTTACTTATTAAAAAATGATTATTCTAATTTTTTTTGGTAATTTTGTTTAATAATATGTTTTACAATTCAGTTTGTATCAGTTTTGATTTAATTCTTAAATTATGAAAATATTAGCAGTTATTTTTACATTCTTATCAATTTCGATGTTTGCCCAATTTACAGATGATTTTTCTGATGGAGATTTTACATCAAATCCTGCGTGGGTCGGTAACACATCAGATTTTATTGTAAACGCATCAAACGAACTTCAACTTGATGGAAATTCTGAAGAGGGCGGTACTTCTTATCTTTCTACAGCCTCAGAGGCTTTTTATGATGCAAGTTGGGAGTTTTTGGTTAAGCTCGATTTTAATCCTTCAGGATCAAATTATTGTGATATATATCTTTCTGCAAACACTAGTGAGCTTACTGCAGCTACACAAGGGTATTTTGTGAAAATAGGAAATACTGCTGATGAAATAAGCTTATATCGTAAAGATAACTCAGGCAGCACAATGATAATAGACGGAACAGACAATCGTGTTAATATGGCCTCAGTTAATGTTAGAGTTAATGTTACTCGCGATTTCGATGGTAACTGGACACTAATGTCTGATACCATTGGAGGAACGGATTATTACACCGAGGGTTCAGTATTTGACAATACATATTTAAGCTCTCAACATTTTGGCGTGGCTTGCATATACTCAAAAACCCGTGCAAATCATTTTTTCTTTGATGATTTTATAGTTACAGGCGACCCTTATGTTGATTTAGTGCCTCCATCATTTGTATCTCATCAAATTATTGATAATCAAAATATAGTATTGAGTTTTGACGAAGACCTTGATCCTACAACAGCTTTAAATATTGATAATTATTTAATTGACAACAGTATTGGACATCCTGCATCAGTAAGTTTTTATGGGGCAACTAACTCACAAGTCTTACTGGAACTGGCAAATCCTCTTATTTCTCCTAACGAATATACCTTGCAATATGAAAACATAGAAGATTCACACTCAAATGTGATTGAGGCTGGTGCAGTTCCTTTCTCATACATTATCTTTGAACCAGGAATGATTACCATTAACGAAATAATGGCAAAACCAAATCCTGTTGTAGGCTTACCTGATGTCGAATATGTTGAGCTGTATAATAATAGTGAATACACTATTGATTTAAAAAATTGGTCTTATCAGCATGGATCATCATTAAGAACTATACCAACATACGCTTTTAGTTCTGGTGAGTATCTCTTACTTTGTAAAGAGGATAGTGTACATTTATTAGAACCTTATGGTAATACCTTAGGAGTTCCCTCTTTTCCATTAATCACAAACAGTGGACAAACAATTACAATATTTGATACAGCAGGAATTGTAATAGATGAGATTTCATACACCGATCAATGGTATCAAGATCCTAATAAAAAAGATGGTGGTTGGTCGCTTGAAAAAATTGATCCAAACAACACCTGTTCGCCACAAACAAACTGGATAGCATCCAATGACAATAGAGGTGGAACTCCAGGAGAAATAAATTCTGTTTATGCAATAAACATTGACACAATCCCTCCTATAGTGCTTAATGTTTCGGTTTCAGCAGCTAATGAGCTAACTGTCTTATTTAATGAGCCAACAGACACAGCAGAATCTCTTATAGTAACAAATTACTCAGTAAATCAAGGATTTGGAAACCCTATTTATGCAATGGTAGATCCACAAAATGTAAATGCAATTATTATTCAATATCCAGCATCATTCATCGAGAATACAAATTATGAATTAACTGTTGAAAACATTCCTGATTACTGCGGAAACATACTAGTAACCCAAACAAGTTCTTTCTTAATTTACCGTGCAAAACCTTATGAAATTTTGATTAGTGAAATAATGGCAAAACCCGATCCGGTAGTTTTATTACCCGATGCAGAATATATTGAATTATACAATAGTACAGAATATAATCTCGATCTATCGGGATGGACAATTAGTGCTGGTAGTACCACTCGAAGTTTAGGATTATCACATATTGAATCTGGACAATATCTTGTGCTTTGCCATATTAATTACATTAGTTTGTTCGATGAGAGCATAAACATATCAGGCGTAGAAAGTTTTCCAGCATTAACAAATAGTGGAGCAGTATTAACTTTAAAAAACAGTTCTGGGGATGTTATTCATACCATTACCTACAGCGACACTTGGTACAAAGACAGCTTTAAGAAAAATGGAGGATATTCACTTGAAATGATAGATTTGAACAATCCTTGCGAAGGTATAGAAAATTGGATAGCCTCAAAAGACATTAGCGGAGGAACACCAGGATTTCAAAATTCTGTTTATGGAAATAATCCAGATATAACAAGTCCCTACCCTATTGCTGCCGAGGCCACTGACTCAAATACAGTAATTGTATATTTTAACGAAACATTACAAGAAGAGTATGCAAATAATATTGAAAATTTTGAAGTAGCCCAGTTTGGAAATCCAAATTGGTTAGATGCTGCTGAACCAGATTTTGCAAAAATTACAATGAAATTTGATGGAGCATTTGAAATAGGAACAGTATATTATCTTAACTGCAAAGATTCAATAAGAGACTGTGCTGGAAATACAGTACTGCAAAACACTTCAATACGATTTGCTATAGCCGATTCTGTGCAACCAGAAGACATTGTTATTAATGAGGTATTATTTAATCCTCTCTCTGGAGGATCTGATTTTGTTGAATTATATAATAACTCAGACAGAGTATTAGACCTCAAACTATTATGGATAATGAATACAGATGAATTAGGGGCAATAAAAGATGTTTATCAAATTACAGATATCAGCCGTTTGCTGCTTCCTGGCGAATTTTGTGCAATTAGTGAAGATATTCAGCACCTATCAGACAATTATTATATTATGTATCCTGAAAATCTTTACAAAGTAAAAAAAATACCATCAATGCCAGATAAGGAGGGCACAGTAATTATTGCAGACAGATACATGAATAATATTGATAAGCTTACTTATACAGAGGAACAACATTATAAGCTATTAGCGTCAAAAGACGGCGTTTCGTTAGAAAGGATAAATTACGACAGTCCATCTGACGATGTTGGAAACTGGCACTCGGCAGCACAAGATGTTGGATTTGCAACTCCAGGATACGTAAACTCGCAATATTCTGACCAAATAGTAAGCGAATCTGTAATAAACATTGAACCTGAAGTGTTCTCTCCCGACAATGACGGATTTGACGACAGACTTACCATCTCATATAATCTTGATGAACCTGGATATACAGCAACAATAGCAGTTTATGGCTCGGGTGGTAATTTTATTACCTACTTAAAGAACAACGAAATGTTAGGTGTAAAAGGTAATGTGTTTTGGGATGGATTTGACAATGGAAATAATCTATGCCAACCAGGAATTTACATAATATATATCGAGATGTTTAATTTAACAGGACATAAAATAGTTGAAAAGATACCAGTTGTCTTGAGTGTAAAAATTTAATTTGAGGAAGATGCTCTATAATTGCGTATCAAACTAAATCGACGAATAAACACATCTAAAAAGGTTGATAATGGATTCCTTTTTTGTTTCGATGATACCAAATACAACAGTGGAAGCATATTGAACATTAATGGAGCGTCATATTTGGAGTCCAAAAAACTTTTTTTTAAAAATTCCAACCATTTTAACTTTTAAATCATCTTAACATTAAGAATGACTATATAATTATGAAAAAAATTAGCATATTATTAATTGTAATTTCTTTAGCATGGCTTGTTTCGTGCGACGATAATGATGTTTGGAAATTACCTACTGCGGTAAATGTTAAAATGAATCTTTTAGAAAGTGAAACCGATATTTTTGAAGTTACAGCAGGTGCCATTACAATCGCCAGTATAGAAGTTGAAGGAGAAAGAAACGAAGGGGATAATATTTATTTCGTGCGAAATATCGCCTCTGGACTATCTATCGCTTTTAATAAAGAAAGTACAAGTAAAGAATTAGATTTTGATATACCTCAGGGTATTTATCCGAGACTTAAAATTAGTTTTGAAACCTATGAGTTTGATCCTCCAATTAATCCAATTGGACAAAATGATGATGATGATGACGACGAGGAAAGAGATGATGACGATGGTGATGACGAGGATTTCATAGACTATTATGATACCGAAAAGTACAATCTTTATGTTGAAGGTTATGTAAATCTTGAGACAGAAGATGAAGAAATTCCTTTCCGTCTAGAGGTTTATTCTCCTGAAGTTTTTGAAAAGGTTGTCATATCCACAAATCAAGATAGTGAAGTTGTCCTAAATAAGGACATCCCAGTTACTGCTAACGTAACTTTTGATGCTGATTACTGGTTTGAGAATATAAGTGAAGATATGTGGGCAAATGCTGATATTTTAGACTTTGACGGAGAACCAACAATTGTGATTTCCAAATTTGCAAATCAGGAAATCTTTATGCTAGTTGTATATAGAATTCCAAATTCTTTTAAAATAATAATTGAGTAGTAATATGATATACAGGACATAGTGCAAAATATCCCAGAAAAAAAAATAATAGAGCGCTGTATAAATAATGACAGAAAGTATCAGGAGATGCTATACAGAAATTATGCAGATAAAATGTATAATATTTGTCTTATGTATGCCGATAGTGAAGACAGTGCTAATGATATTTTGCAAGATGGGTTTATAAAAGTATTTAGAAATCTAAAAAAATTCAAGTTCGAAGGGTCTTTTGAGGGGTGGATACGTAGAATAATTGTTAATACAGCACTGGAACACTATAGAAAAAAGAAAAGAGAAACAGAGGCTCTTCAAACTATTGGCGAGTTTTCTAATCTTGTTATGGAAGAAATAATCGATAAAATCAATGCTAAAGAGCTAGTAAAACTGGTAAATCAGTTACCATCAAGGGCATCTATGGTACTTAAACTGTATGCAATTGAAGGCTATAAGCACCATGAAATATCTCAACTTATGGGAATTTCAGAAGGGACATCAAAGTCCCAACTAAACAGAGCACGACAATTACTAAAAGAAGCGATTACTAAATTGAATGGTTGATAATAATGACATAGAGAACAAAATTAAGGAAAGCTTTGAAAGTCTAAATAGCAAAGCTCCTCAAAGTATCTGGGATAATATTTCGGATAAGCTTGATGTACCAGTGGATGAGAGTGCTCTTGACTCAAAGCTTAAAGATAGCTTTGAGAATATAAACCATAAAGCACCAGAATTTGTCTGGAAAAACATTAATAGGCAACTTAATATTGATAGTGTTTGGTTGAGAATTAGCAGAACTCTAAGTTTTGATAGGTTTTTTTATTGGGCAAAAAGAATATTCGTCGGCTTAACAATAATAACTCTGTTTGTGTTTCTTGGTAATTATTTTACTAAAAACAATCTAAAACAGAAATCTTTAAGCCCACAAAATAATGTTTCAAAGTTTGAATTAAACAAGAGAATTGACAATAATGTTGTAGAAAACACATCAACTATAAATAAGCTTGAAGTTGTTTCGGATGTTAATGTTGAAAACGAACTCCCTCAAAAAGTAAATCTTTTTAATGAACTTTCAACCAACGCAGATAATGGTACAAGCTTAATTCAAGATAAAGTAATTACATACAGCCTAAATACATATAGTGCTCAAACAATAACTGAAGCAGATACGAGCCTAAGCAATGACGAAATAATTGCATCCTTGCATATATCTAAATTAGATACTGGCTCAGAAAGTCTTGAACTAATTCATTCGATACCAATAAACGACACAGAATTAATTGAGAGTAATAACACATTAAATGATTCAATCATTTTATTTAACGAAGATACTCAACAAAAAGATCCTGTCATTATTCTTGGTCTAATTGCTTCTATTAATAACACATTAATAATTAATAGTAGTTTTAAACAAAGCAAGGAAATGTCAAGCTTAGTTTTTTCAAGTCCAACTTATGTAATTGATTATGGATTATTGTTTGGTTATAAGTTAAATAGTAGTAGTGCAATTTTATGTGAAACATTTATAAAGAATGGCTATAGTCAGCAAATTAGTGCCTATAACAATGGTAGGTTTTATACATCAAAAACTAACTTAAACTATGTGTCAATGGTATTGCTGTACGAGCATAAGTTACCTTTTTTTATATTTGAAAACAACTTAAATTTTGTTGTAAAAGCTGGTGCTTACTACTCATATTTACGAAAAAGCTCAAGGTATGTAAACAATACATTATTAGCCGAGACTCCTGAGTATGCAAATAGTGACTACGGAATCAGGCTGCTTTTTGGACAACAGAAATCATTGAAAAAACTCACAATTGATTACGGCATAAATTCATCTTATGGACTAAAAAACATCTACTCGGGTAGTGATGAGATACCTGCTGGTTCTAATAAAACCAATAACTTCTATTTTGGAATTTATTTAAGCTTAAGTGGTCTGATCTAATACCAGAATAACAACAAAACGCCTCCAAAACGACCGAAATATTTTTAAAACAATTAAATTGTTATTTTTGCAAACCCTTAACCTACAACACTTTGCACCAACCTCCGCCTTTATTAATTGGATTTAAAGATTCTGTGTCAGTAATTCTCAAATTAAGGATTGTAACGTAATCGAATAATTTAATTTTTATCTCATTCCAACCATTTTATTCTGAATATCATCATTATTGGAAAGAAGATATTCTTCTGTTAATTAAAACAAATATTATGAGAAAAAATACCTTATTATTTAATTTATTTATTGCATTACTTTTCTATGCAGGAAATACAAAAGCACAATGTGTTGTCAATGCCGGGCCTGACAGAATTATATGTGAAGATTATGTGCAAATGAACGGAAATTTGCCTCTACCACTGAACGAAGGAGAGTGGAATATAATCTCGGGAACAGGGTATATTATAAATGACTTAGATCCGAGAACAATGATTTATGGATTAAGTATCGGAGTAAATGAATTTGAATGGTATATTTCTGATGAAGGCTCAGGAGATGGTGATTGTTGGGATAATGTAATAATAACAGTAGTCCCAGGAGCCACAATTGCTGATGCTGGAGTGGATCAAACCACTTGTACGGGAGAAGTAACTCTTGCTGCAAACTCTACATCTGGAGGAGAAACAGGCTTATGGACAATTGTTAATGGAACAGGCTTTTTTGCTGATCCTACTAGTCCAACTACTAGTGTAACAGGTTTAAACTCCGGAATTAATATTTTTGAATGGACAATCACAAATCCTGCAGGCTGTAGCACCTCAGACCAGATAGAGATAGTAAATAACAACCCCTCTATTGCTTACGCAGGGGCATCTCAGTCATTATGTAAAGACAACACAATCCTGGATGGAAACAACCCTCTAGTAGGAATAGGGCAATGGTCTGTAATATCTGGGAGTGCTACTTTTACAGATGCAAATCTACATAATACGACGATAACAGGATTAGGACAAGGAACAAATATACTAAGATGGACAATCGAGTATGCTTCTTGTTCAAATTACGATGAAGTAGAAATAATAAATAATACTCCCACAATCCCAAATGCTGGAATAGACCAAACAATTTGCTCCGCAACAGCAAGTTTATCTGCAAACACACCTACTTATGGTACAGGAGAATGGTCGCTTGCTAACGGATATGGGGTTTTTACAGATGTTGTAAATCCTGCAACAACAATTAATGACTTAGATTTAGGAACCAATACCTTACGATGGACAATCACAAATAATAACTGTTCTCTTTACGATGACGTAATAATTGTTAACGATCTACCCGAAGCGCCATTTGCTGGCTACGACCAAACAACTTGTATAGACTCAACTTCGTTAGAGGCAACTGCACTTAGCATAGGAAATGGACAATGGAGTACATTTTCTGGAAGCGTTATTTACTCTGACAATACTAATCCTACTACACTAATAACAAATATCCAACAAGGAACAAACTCATTAGTTTGGACAGCAACAAATAACACCTGTACACTTACCGACACAGTTATTATTATTAATGACCGACCCACAATCCCAAATGCTGGAATAGACCAAACAATTTGCTCCGCAACAGCAAGTTTATCTGCAAACACACCAACTTATGGAACCGGAGAATGGTCGCTTGTTAACGGATATGGGGTTTTTACAGATGTTATAAATCCTGCAACAACAATTAATGACTTAGATTTAGGAACCAATACCTTACGATGGACAATCACAAATAATAACTGTTCTCTTTACGATGACGTAATAATTGTTAACGATCTACCTGATGCGCCATTTGCTGGCTACGACCAAACAACTTGTATAGACTCAACTTCGTTAGAGGCAACTGCACTTAGCATAGGAACTGGACAATGGAGTACATTTTCTGGAAGCGTTATTTACTCTGACAATACTAATCCTGCTACACTAATAACAAATATCCAACAAGGAACAAACTCATTAGTTTGGACAGCAACAAATAACACCTGTACACTTACCGACACAGTTATTATTATTAATGACCGACCCACAATCCCAAATGCTGGAATAGACCAAACAATTTGCTCAGCAACAGCAAGTTTATCTGCAAACACACCTACTTATGGTACAGGAGAATGGTCGCTTGTTAACGGATACGCTACTTTCGATGATGTAACAAGCACAGATGCAACAGCTTTACTTTTACAGCAAGGAGATAACACATTACGTTGGACAATAACAAATAATGCATGCTTTTTATATGATGATGTGATTATTACTAATGACTTACCAGATGTACCAAATGCTGGCTCAAATCTCATTAGCTGTACCGACTCTGTTACATTAAATGCAGAAATACCTGAAATAGGAAACGGAATGTGGTCAGCTTTAAATCCAATAATTGCATTTAATGATAGCTCCCTTACAAATGCAACTGCATATTATTTGCCACAAGCAGTTAACTCATTTATTTGGACACTAACAAACAACGCCTGTACATTATCAGACACAATGCTTGTTTCCTCATCACAATTACAAGTTTCTAATACGCATACTGATTTGTCTTGTTATAACTCAAATGACGGAAGCATTGATATCACAATTTCAGGAGGCTTTGAAGAGTATATCTATAATTGGTTTAATTTAAAAGGCGAGTTAAATTACATAACACAAGATTTGAATAACATTCAGGCAGATACATATATTGTTGATATAATTGATAATAACGGATGCGAAATATCAGACACAATTTTAGTTACTCAGCCAACCAAAATCTTGTTTAATGATAGTTTAAGTAATGTTCTATGTCATAACGACTCTACAGGGAGTATTTATTTATCCCCTACGGGCGGAACAGGTGTTTATAATTATTCATGGACAATATCCGATAGTACAAATTGGAATGTTTCTGATAGCACATATTCCCACATCACTAATTTAATAATTGGGGATTACAATGTAACAATTACTGATAATTCGGGATGTTTTGTTGACACCACATTTACTGTTTCACAACCGTCAGCCATGTCTTTAACAGCAACAATTATTGATAATGTTTGCTATAATGGATATACTGGTGAAATTGACTTGACAGTACACGGAGGAAACTCAGAGTATATAGGTTATACATATTTATGGGAAGAACAAAACGATAGTATTGTTCATTATTACAATAATTTATTTTCTTCAACCAACGAAGACATAAACAATCTTCATGCTGGAAATTACACTGTAATCGTATCTGATTTGAATGGCTGTACTATTTCTGAGACATACGAAGTATCAGAACCTTTCTTAGGGATATCAAACATTCCTGAAATTACAGATGTTAGTTGTAAAGATCAGCATGATGGTGCTATTAATTTAGAAATAGAATATGGCACTCCTCCGTACGTTTACAATTGGTCAACTGGGGAAACCAATAAAGATCTCGAAGGATTAGACGGAGGTGTATATATTGTTACAATAACAGATATTTACAACTGCTATATTGTTGATACAATAAACGTGAATGTTACCGATGTTGATTGCATTCATATCTACAACTCATTTTCGCCCAATGCAGACGGAATAAATGACACTTGGGATATTGACAATATATACTTATATCCAGATGTAATAGTAAATGTTTTTAATCAATGGGGGAACAAGGTATTTGAAAGCACAGGATATAGTAAAAATTGGGATGGCACTTTTAATGGAAAAGTATTACCTGCTACCACATATTATTACACTATTAATTTAAAAAATGGTGATAGCCCCTATTCTGGACATGTTACAATATTAAAATAATTACATATTTACTTTTAAAACATAAAATGATGAAAAAAACAATAATAATAGTAATAATTGCTTTAGGATTTATTATTCAAGCAAAATCACAACAATTTTCGTTGTATAGTCAGTATATGCAGAATAAATATGCTTTAAACCCCGCTGTTGCTGGTAGTACGGATGGTATAAACATAGGGATGTCGCATCGACAGCTATGGACAGGACTAAAAGGTGCTCCATCCATTCAAAATGTATATCTACATATGCCAATAAACGATCAAATGGGAATTGGTGCACAAGTATTCAACTTAACTGCAGGTCCGAGTCGTAAAACAGGTTTTGCAGGAACTTATGCATATCATGTAAAGTTAAATGATAATTTGAAACTTTCTGTTGGCTTATCTGCAATTATAAATCAATATTATCTTGACAAGTCTGCATTAGACATGAAAATCCCTGACGACCCAATTTTAACAACAGGATCTGATGAACTAATTGTTCCTGATGCGACTTTTGGCACATATCTATATGGCAAAAAGTTTTATGTTGGATTAATTGCAAGCCAACTAATCCCGTTAAATGCTAATTTTAAAAATGATATTCTAGAAAATAAACAAGAACGTCATTATTTTATCCATAGTGGATATAATTTTAAAATATCAGATAATTTTGCAATAGAGCCATCAGTATTAGGTAGGTTTATTGAAACTGGAATTTATCAAGTGGATGCTAATCTTAAATTCAATATAATGAATGTAATGTGGATAGGCGGTTCATATCGCTTAGATGATGCTGTTGTTGGTATGATTGGAGTAAAAGTAGAAAATATTCATTTTGGATATTCTTACGACTATACTCTCTCAGATATTGGTAACTACAGTAATGGGTCTCATGAAATAGTAATTATTTTTAATTTTGGGAGGAAAAACGACAAATCGATGCTTTAACTTTCATTATTACAGACTGATATAAAAGAGTGAAGCCTTTAAATCGCATCAAAATAAACAACATTACAAAGTAATAACGTATAAACTGCAAATTTGTAAGAGAAACAAACATTTATTTTCTTTCCCAAAGATGATTAAGAGTATATTTTCTACTTAAACATTCATCTTCAATTTTCTTAAACTGCAAATCGTCTCCATTAATTACAAAAGGGTATAATCCTTCAGTCTTTCCACACTCTCCTGTTGGACCAACAAGTTTTACGATATTTCCTTGTACAGAGTACTTCCCTGTTTCTGTATCTCCATCATTCATTTTATCTTCAAAAACGAACTCACCATTAGGTTTAAAAGTTAAATAAAAATATCCAGTTTCTTTATAGCCAAACTTCCATGTTCCCTCAATAGAATTTGATTGTACTCGTGGGCTTTCTCGTTCCTGAGCAAGAATTGCTCCTTCATAACCTTTCATAGTAAAGACTCCAGAATACGCATTTACATAAGCTTTTTTCCATAATAAAACTTTCTTTTTTAATAAATTTCTATCGTTATTTATTAGTTGCAAAGAATTTTGATGATTTTCGATTAAAACATTAAGATGTGTTACCAATTTTTTAGATTTAGCAAGTTCTTTGAACCGAATTACAAGATCCTTAGCGTCTTGGCTTTTCCCTCCACTAACACCCGAAACTATATTAATTCCAAAAACAGTCGAAATTGCATCAGAAGTCAATTGAACAGGTGTGCTACCTGGAATTAACAATTGAACTTGATTTTCAATAACTTCGATTTGCATAGTATTTATTAATTTCATTTTCTGATCAAGAGTTTTATGCTCCAAATTTAACGACCATGCCGACATCTCTACAATCTCATCTTTACATTGCTGAAACTGAGCATCCATAAATTTTTGTAAAGGAATATCTCCTGCCGGCCAAATAGAAGCTTGTCCATATTCTTTAAGTGTTATAGCCGATTTTTGCACAATCTTTAGTCTCTCTGAGTCTGACATATCAATGTCGCTCAAAGCTGTCATAAGTTGAGATTTTGCTTCTAAGACCCACTTTGTCTCATACTCATTAAGCACTTTTTGTGCATTTGCTGTATAAACAGTGGAGAAAATAAAAATAATCATTAGTAGTTTTTTCATTTCGTATTAAATTAAATTAATAAAAACATTTATTTTACATGATTCACAACAAGCTTAATACTAAAAAAATCAAATCCTTCTTTTTTTATTTAACACATATATTTCGCCTTTTTCGGCACCAAGAAATATTTCATTTCTATAGCTCACACAAACACTATAATAATTACATTTTGGAATATCTTTAATTTTTAACCAATCACTATTTTTTAAATTTCTCAAATACACTATTCCATCTAAACCGCAAACTGCCGCAAGCTCTTTTTCTAAAGATAAGTCAGTAAACTTTGCATTATAATCATTAATTAGTCGAGTCCAATTATATCCTAAATCGGAGCTATAATAAAGAACACCTATATCTGAGAGTGCATAAACATTTCCGTCTCCATCATTTTCTATATCCACAAAAAAATCATCGTCAAAATCAACAAAGTCGAATGTGTTTCCGCCATCTTCGGTAATCATCACGTTAGCGTATCCTCCAAAAAAACCGATATATTCACTTACAAAACAAATTGATGCAAATTCATTATCATACGGATCATGTATCCACGAGTTATTTCCTACTTCTATTTTAGACCACAAGCCCTTATCAAAATACTCTCCTCCCACTAAAAAGATATTCTCTTCACTGTTAGCATAAACATCATTATATGGCACATAATCATTTAATAAAGGATAGTTTTCGAGTTCAATAATTGCCCAATCGCGCCCCTGATTATTAGATTTTAAAAGCATCAAACTATCACCACAAGCAAATACTATTGAGTCGTTAAGATAAAAAACTGAATTTACCGATAAGCTATCCGAATGAAAGGTTTTTGTCCAGGAACTCCCTCCGTCATTGGTAATATATATACTCCCATTTGTGTTTTTTACACCTCCACATAATATTCCTAAGTTCTCATTGTAAAATTGGATTTTTTTTATCTTAATAGAATCATTAAGATTTATTTTATTAACGCTGACTTTAACTTCATAATTACTATAAGGTTGGCAAGCACTAAAAACCACCATACATATTACAAAACATAAAAAAATCACATAATACTTCATACCTTTATAAGCTAAGCTAGTAATAACAAACTAAAAGCCATTATTGCCATTCCAATAACTACACCATAGGTAGGAATATGATGATCACCATATTTCTGAGCACCTGGTAATAATTCGTCAAATGAAATAAAGACCATAATCCCTGCGACTGCCGCAAAAACTATTCCTAAAACTGCATCATTTATGAAAGGCATTATAAATGCAAATGCAATTAAGGCACCAAGAGGTTCTGCTAAACCCGATAGAAACGACAATCTCATGGCTTTACGCCTGCTACCTGTAGCAAAATAAATTGGTACAGCAACAGCAATCCCTTCGGGTATATTATGAATTGCTACGGCTAAGGCAATTGGGATTCCAAGCTCCAAGTCCGAATAAGCTGCCACAAATGTTGCAATTCCTTCTGGAAAATTATGAACTGTAATAGCAATAGCAGTAAGTATTCCCATTCTATGCAACTTCGACTTATCAATATCTTTATTCATACTTTCGACAAAACGCACCTCATGAGGATTGTCCTTCTCGGGAACCAATCTATCGATAAGTAAACTTAATAACATCCCACCAAAAAAGGCTATTATAGCGTACCACGAGCCATTATCAGCATATCTTATTGTTAACTTTCCTATTGCTTCAGGCAGCATCTCAACAAAAGAAACATACAGCATAACACCCCCCGACAAACCCAAGCTAAACGACAATAATTTAGTATTAGTTTTGCTTGCAAAAAAAGAAATCAAACTTCCTATCCCTGTTGACAACCCAGCAAATAACGTTAACGTAAATGCTATTATAAAATTCTCCTCCATACAATTTATTATTTTCTAGTAGCTTATTTTAAATCTTCCCAAAATTCAATATTAAGTCTTTTCTCAACCTTTCGTTCTAATAAAAACGGTAAACCATGAAAAAAGTTCATTTTAGTTTTTTTTTCCAACTCATCAACACTTACCGCATAATTATAAACAGAAACTGAACTGTTTTTTTTATTGGGCATAATAAAAGCTATTGCCTCAACACAAGTGTCGCTTACAAATAGTGCAGCTTTATAATATTCTTCAGGAACAGCAACACCATTTTCACCAATTTCGGATAAGCCCTCTACAAGTACAGGTCCTGTAACAACATATATTTTATTCAAATACTCTACATAAGACCTTACTTCAGACTCCAGTTTTTTCCATATTCCACGATTAAATCCCGGATCTTGAGGCGATATATTGCTATAGTAGAACGATTCCTGCATTGCTTGTTCCGAAAAACTCATATCTGCTGCTGGGGCAAGATGTCCACGATCATAACCACTACCTTTATAGTCTTTATCATTTGCAGATTTTGTTTTAATTTTTGGATCTTCCTTAAACTTATTACTTCTTTTTACATCTCCAGTTAACATTTCCAGTTTTAAAACATAAGCGACCCATTTTGCCTGTTCGTGTTCCTCACTATAAACAAGACAATATGCACTATGACAAACAATTTCTTCTCCTCTTTTTAACTTTGGCAACTCAAAATTTTTAGGGTTTTTTTGTGCATCTGCAAATCCAACAAATATTAGATTAAATGCTATAAGTAAAATTAAATATTTTCTATTCATTTTCATCTATTGCTTGATTATGATTTTCTGGAATTGTGTATTTACGAAGTGCACCACCAACAATATCCTCGAATGCGCAATAAGTCATGCAGAGTGTTGCTGGCGCAGTAAAGACCACTCCAATTCCACAAGCAAGCACTCCTCCTAAATTTATTAAAAATATGACCAAAAAAAACTTGAAAAAGCTCCACCAATCTTTACTTACAATTTTTTTACTTACTTCCATTGCAGACCAAAAATCGTAACCCAAAAACACTACGAGCATATTTGATAAAGAAAAACTAACACTTAAGTAAATCCCTGGAATTATTAAAAATAACAAACCAACAAGCACAAATACACCTGTAACAATACTCAATAATAAAAGAGGTAAAAAGAACTTAAACCCATCAAAAAACCTATTAAAGTCTGGCTTTCTATTCATTAAAATATCATTTGCAACAAGCAAAACTCCAGCTACAAAAGCAGGCTGAACTAAATTAGTAATAAAGCCTGAATAACTTCCCAATGTATAATTAAGCACCATAGATACCCCAAGTAAGGCTGCAAAAAATCCAACAAATCCACCCATTCCTTTCTTAAACAACTCTAAACCTTCTTCAATATATTGTTTAGATTTAAACTCATACCCTTCCTCTATTAGTTTTTGTATTGCATAATCCTTATTTGTCATATTATAAATTTTCGGAAATTATAATTAGTTTCTATTATTAATTATCATTAACTCTACGGCCATGCTTGTCATTGTCTATATACCACTTTAAACAATCTGGACACAAACAATCATTAAAGTTTTTTTTCAAATATAATGATAATTTGTGCGAAATAAGATAATTTACACACCAACATTTTTCATTGTGAGTGCATATAAACTCTTTTCCACAATTTTCACAAAACTTTTTCATTTAACTAATAAACTGTTTGTTTTTTGTATAATTGTTTTAATATCTTGTTTTTGCATACAATCAAAATGCTTTTTAGGACATTTTTTAAACCCTATTTTTGAGCATGGACGACATTTTAAGTGTTTAACTTCAAAAATATGAGAATTATGCCCTGCCAAATACGGATACATCCCAAATTCGGGAACAGTATTTCCCCAAATCGAAAAAATATCCTTTTTAAATGCTGCAGCAATATGCATCATACCAGTATCGTGTGTGATTACCACAGTAGATTTATTTACAATATATGCCGACTCATCAAGAGACGTTTTTCCGCAAAGATTATAAACATGCTCCAATTTATCGGAGACCTCCTTTCCAACACTTTGGTCTTCTTTGCCACCTAACAAAACAATATGTGTTTCTATTCCTGAACAAATTTCTTTAATCCTTTCGGCTGGTAATTGCTTTGTTGCATGTTGCCCACCAATTGCAAAAACTACAAACCTATCAGTATTAGAAAACATCTCATTAAAATCATACTTTATATCCTTAGGAATAAAGTAATCAAGTCCCTTTTTATCATTAACAACATCAAAAAGCTTTACTGATTCAAAATAACGGTCAACAATATGTATATCTGGCAATTTGTTTTTCTTAAATTTAACTAAGAAGAATTTCTCAGAATTTAATTTATCGAATGAAAAATCCATAATTTTAAGTTTATTTTTAAACCTTAACGTACGGATATTTTTATGTAAATCGATAATATAATCAAAACCCTCATCACGCAATTCGCCAACAGTTTTATAAAAGCCATCCAACACATGGACTTTATCTATGTAAGGATTTGACTTCAATATTGATGCATAAGTTGGTTTAGTAAGAAAATGCACCACCGCCCCCTCAACCTGCTGCTTAAGACAACGAGCTATCGGTGTTGTTAACACTATATCGCCAATTGAGCTAAAGCGAATAATTAAAAACTTTATTTCATTCTCATCCATAAAACAAAATTAAAAATAAATTGGCAGTATTAACGAGATAAGTTCAGATAATATTATTCCGCATCATTACTTCGCAAAGTCCAATACCCTTATTAGGGATCAATAAAACAAGCTCTTACTGTATATAATTTTCAATAAATTCCCTCTCACTCTCATTAAGCTGAAAAATTTCAAATATTATATCCTCAATAAATTGAATAGTGGTTACATCTCCGTCAATAGCTTTATTCACATAATTTATAATCCTTTTTTGCACAGAACTATCAATTATAGGAAATGGCAACTGTTCTAAATTGCTTTTTAATATTTTTTGAGTAGAAAACATTATTTGATGCAAATATTGAAATACTGTAGAGTTTAAAAAAGCTAAAACTACTTTAATATCATAATCTGTAATATTTGGGATTAAAATATTTGCACTATTAAGACTTAATAATTTTTGTGTATCGTAAGCAAAAACTAATTTATTGCTAATAAATTTATAAATTAATTTTTCGTTAGTTCGATATATCTCATCTTTTGTAATTTGCTGAAATTTATTGCGATTATTACTATTAATAAAACTAGTAGGTGTTTTTAAATAATAATGTTTAACATCACTTCCTCGATAAATTGGTTCTAAGCCTTTATTATTAGTGCTTTGTATATGTTGCAAATTATTCCCCGTTACAACACCCAAAGCCCATTTTGCATTGTTTGTTAAAGTATAATAAGGCACTGAATATATTTTATCTATTAAAACTTTATTCTTTGCATCTATTTTAATATCAAAAACATTGTAATTGTTCTTTAAAAATCTATTCTGCTTAACGAAATGGGTTTTATCTATTGCCTGGATTTTAACTTTATTATTGCCAGAGTTCTCTGAAACTTGAGCATGAATTGAAATTACGGGAGTATATACTCCTGTAAATGCTCTACCATATTCTTTTATTGATATTATTTTAGTTTTTGAACAAAGAAAATTTCTAATATTTTGATGTGTTTTTATGTTAAGTATAGATTCTGGCAAAAGAAAATGAAACTCCCCAGTGTCTTTTAATAAGTTTATGGCTTTTAAAATAAACATTGAGTAAATCTCTTTTGAGCCCAGAATTTTCTGATATTTTGATGATGCATTATTATTTTTATCTGCTCCCCAAGGTGGATTACTTGCTATTGCGTCAATTTGATTTATTAAAAAATTTGTTGTGCATAAGTTATGTCCTGTTGCAAACTTGTTAAGAGCTTCGACATGATATATTTTTGGTACTTTATTATAATCTTTAACTGTACTTAAAATATTTATCTTCGTAAGAAACACTGCATTTTTATCTAAATCGGCTCCATAAACATTTTGTGGTTTTAGCTTTTTTAACTTTATTGCACTTAAAATAAATGCACCTGTACCACAACAGGGATCCAAAAAAGTATTTATATCATTACTTAAATCGTTTATTAATGAATTTATAATTTTTGTTGGTGTATAGTAACTGCCTTTTTGCGATTTATCGCCTTCTGATAATAAAGATTGATACAACAAACCTAATACATCGGTAATTTTTGATCCTTTTAATACTCGAATCTTATTTGATATATGATTTAAAAACCCTGGATTAGGCTTAAACTTTTGCTTTTCATTAAATTCATCAAAAACCAATTTAAACGCAAGTCGTTTAAAAACAAGTTCATTATTAATATAATCTATTTCGTCAATAAATGCAATTACAAGATTAAAAATTATTTCAGCATTATTGTTAAAGTGTTTTCTAGAATACTTAATAATATCCGACACAGACTCAAGAACATTCGTATCATCTAAGTATTCTGATGGGATAAAGGATTTTGTAGATTTTGATTTATTTGCACGTTTATTTAAACGCTTTATATCTCCATTTGCAATTGAATTTTTAACATTTATAACATTACTTTCTCTTAGTTTAGAATTTAATAAACCTGTTTTTATCCAATTACGCACTGTAGCCTCAGAAACATTTAAAATATTTGCAGCGGTTTTAATATTTATCAGTTTATCATTCATGCAGCTTTCTAATATTATAACACGGCAAATTTATCAAAGACAGGCTACTCTATATTTTTTAATTTTAATTTAATGTTTAAAACAAGTTGCTTATTTTCTTTAATTTTATTGAGTCTTTTATTCTAATTTTTCTACCTTGAAGCTCAATAATACCCTCGGTTTTAAATTCGGACAATAACCTAATAACCGATTCGGTAGCGGTGCCAATTAAATTAGCTAGCTCTTCGCGAGTAAGGTTTATATTTATAACCTCATCATTATTTACCCCAAACTCATCTTTTAAGTGAAGCAATATTTCGGCAAGTCTTTCTTTTACAGATTTTTGTGCAATGTCTGTGATATAGTTATTTGCCTCACCAAGCTCTTTGCAAGCGATTTGTAGCATTTCAATACCAAACTCACTATTTTCTTTTAACAGATGATATAATTCCTGAGAAGAAATAAAACAAACAACGGCATCTTCAATTACCTTTACACTTGTGCATGCTGGCTCCGAAATAATCACAGAACGATAACCAATTATATCGCCTTTTTTAGCAAACTTTATTATTTGTTCTTTACCTTCAATGCCAGTTTTATATATTTTTAATATTCCTTTATTAATGCAATAAATACCTGAAATACGATTACCTTCTTGATATAATACAACTCCCTTTTTTATAATATTGCAAACTTTGTTTTGTGTAAGAAAATCTATTTGCTCCGGCAAAAGTTTTTTAAAGATTGTTTTAACTTCAAAATTACAATCTCTACATGTTGGTTCTTCAAAAAGCTTGTTCATAATAATTTTTTTAGCAAATATACAATTATTATAGAATATATTTTTCTCTACAATAATTTATCTGAAAAAAAAGGAGATATCGCAGTAACTTTAAGGCAATAAATTCTAACTCCATTTACACATAGGCACAATATCAACCTAACCCGCATTATTCATGCGATTAGCTTTGTGTAGATACACCTGTGCTGAGTTTATCGAAGTAAGGCGCCTAACTTTACAGTTATACAAATGTATTACAATAAGTTAGCAACGCAGTAGATGCACAAAGACAATCGCAAGCAGCACTAAAATTTGGGTGCATTAATGACTTTTGATAAACAATATAAGTGTTTGACAATCTGAGATTTACTAACATATTCTACAAAAAGCGGTGAATAATGCGGGCTAAATCTATATAGTCTCTACAAAAAAACGAAAAAAAGGTAGTTTTCGTGCAGGCATTATATAATTAATTAGAAAAAAACTATTTTTAAAAATATTATGATTAAAATTGCAAAAAAATCAGTTTTTTATGTTACATTTAGTTTTGGGTGCTAGCCCTAAAGAAAGGCGATATTCTTACAAAGCGACAGAAATTTTATCAGAAAACGGATATAGTGTTTATCCTGTTGGGATTAGAAAAGGTGAGATTCTAGGAATAGATATCCACCAAGAATACCCAACGGATAAATCTATTCATACTATTGCGATGTACTTATCGGCAGAAAATCAAGAAAAATACAAAGACCTTATTATTAGTAACCCTCCAAAACGTATAATATTTAATCCAGGCACATATAATCCACCATTTCAAAAAGATCTTGCAAATAAAGGAGTAGAGGTTGTAAATGATTGTGTTTTATTAATGGTTCAAGGACAGAGATATTAGTAAAGTAAATAAAAAGTGCAATAATTATTCACAAGTTACAATATTTTTCTATTTTTGTGCATTATATAATTTATATGATATAAATGACAAATAATAAAGCTGAAAATATTTTCAATTCATCCAATATTTTGGTATTTATTTATCAAAAGAAATTACCGATAATCATAATATGCATTATAGCTTTAGTTGTATCTTCGATTATAAGTTTAATTATTCCATCCAAGTATAAATCTACAGTCATATTATTTCCTGCTTCTTCAAGCTCTATCTCACAATCACTTATAACTGAGAGTCAGCAAAAAAAGGACATTTTAAAATTTGGAGAGGAAGAAGAGGTAGAACAGCTTATGCAGATGCTTCTTTCAACAGAAATTCGCAATCGAATAATTGACAAATACAATTTGTTTGAGCATTATAACATTAAACTAGACTCTAAGTATCCTTACTCAACTCTATATAAAAAATACGATAATAATGTAAAAATCACAAGAACAGAATATATGTCTATAAAAATAGATGTATTAGATGAAGATCCTGAAACAGCAGCCGCAATTGCAAACGACATAGCCGCACTTGTTGACAGTACATATAGCAATATACAAAAAGAACGTGCTCAAAAAGCTTACGATATAGTTTTAAGAGAGTTTGAGGGACAAAAAAACAAGATAAATGAGATAAAAGACTCCTTACACACCTTAAGTAAAATTGGAGTAATTGATGTTAAATCTCAAACTGAGATGTACAGCGAACAACACGCTATTGCACTAGCTCAGGGCAATGTTAGAGCAACTCAAGAAATTAGCAAAAAGCTTGATATATTAGCTACTTATGGTAGTATCTACTCTATACTCAAAGAGCAAATGTTCGAAGAGGTAAAAAAACTTTCTGTTATTGAAGCAAAATATAGAGAGGCAAAAATAGATTTAGAACAAACCCTACCAAACAAATATATTGTTGACAGTGCTGAAAAAGCAGAAAAAAAATCATACCCAATACGATGGTTAATTGTAAGTGTAAGTGTGTTATCAACATTTTTATTTTCGTTGATATTATTGTTGGTTTTTGATCAGGTAAAAAAAAAATAGTATTTGAGAAATTTAATTTGCCAAATTGGAAAATAGATTGGCCTAATTACGAAACTATGGAAAATTATTACAAAACAAAAAGTATATTCAAACTAATAATTAAATGGAAATGGCATTTAATAGTTATTATTGTAGTTGCAGGAATACTTGCAAGTGTTTTTTCTGCAAGTTGGTTTATAAAACCAAAATTTAAGTCTTCGGCCGTTATTTATCCTGCCAATATAATCGTTTCATCTGAAGAGTCCGAAACCGAACAAATGCTTGAAATAATTCAATCAATGGACATAAAATTCCAGATTATTGATTGTTTTAACCTAGATAAACATTATAACATAAGTAAAGACGCACCAAACTTTAAAGCTAAAATACTTAAAAACTATGATGCTAATGTTACGTTTCAAAAAACTCCCAATCAAGCAGTTGAAATTACAGTAGTTGATACAGACCCCCAAAGAGCATCTGATATGGTTGACTCTATTATTAGCTTTTACAATAATCTTGTTCTAAAATTACATGTTGAAAAATCACACGAAATATTAAAGATTTACAAAAACGAATATGATAAAAGAACCCTAGAGGTTGATAGTCTATCTCGTATTTTAAGATCATACAGTACAAAATACGGACTATTAGACCTTACTGCTCAAGTCGAAAAATACACCGAGGCAATATATATGGGGAAAAATCTTAATGAAGCAAGAACAGTATTAAAAAACTGGGAACAATATGGGGCAGAATATCAAAAAAATGATTCGCTTTATTCTTATGCATTAACAGATATGTACAAAGCAAAATATACATTTGAATCTGCTCAACGTGATACCGAAAAAGAAATAACTTATACTAATGTAGTCTCAAAACCTTTTCCTGCTGATAAAAAATCGTATCCAATAAGATGGCTAATTGTTTTATTTTCTGTGGGGGGAGCATTTTTGTTTAGTGTTATCGCTATTTCTTTGATTGAGGGTAATAAAAAACAATAACTTGTATTTTGACTGAAAAGCAAAAAATATACGCCTTTTACTCAATAGCTGCTTTATTTATAATTACTAATTCATACGTAATTTTAGCTAAGGAGAGTTTTTTATTTAATTTTGTCCCCTTATTATTGATTGTTTTCTTTGCACTCTTTTTTGCACTAGATAAGGCTCTATTATTTGCTGTTTTTTTGGTACCTCTATCCGTACCTCTACAAGCATTTTACCCAAACTTAGATTTTAATATTGATTTACCCACTGAACCAATTTTTGTGGGAATAATGTTGGTATTTATATTTAAACAAATATGCGATAGAAACTTTGATCGTAAAATTTTAAGACACCCAGTTTCAATCGCAATATATGTGTATTTAATATGGAATCTAATCACTGTGATTACTAGTACTATGCCAATAATATCAGTTAAATACTGGATATCTTCGTTATGGTTTATTATTCCATTTTATTTCATTCTAACTCAAGTATTTAGAAAAAAAGTAAATATTAATAAGTTTTTTTGGCTTTATATTATCCCTCTTAGTGTCGTAATAACAATAACTCTTATCAAACATGCACCACACTACTTTAGCCAGCAAACTGCAAATTACATAATGTCTCCTTTTTATAATGACCATACCTCCTATGGAGCTGTTCTTGCTATGTATATTCCTGTTTTAATCGGATTTATCTTTAACAAAGAATTAAAAAAATCTTTAAGAATTGTTGCAAGTATAGTTTTAATCTATTTTTTTGTAGCTCTAATATTTTCTTATACGCGTGCAGCATGGGTAAGTCTTATTGGAGCTTTGGCAGTCTTTTTTATCCTAAAGTTTAAAATAAATTATAAATTTGTTATTGTCGCAGGACTTATTGTGGCAGGAGGGTTCTTTGGATTTCAAGATAAAATATTTTTCTCGCTTGCTCGGAACAAACAAGACTCGTCAACAGACTTTAAAGAACATGTTAAATCTATTAGCAATGTTGCTACTGATGCATCTAATCTCGAGCGAATAAACAGATGGAATTGTGCAATGAGAATGTTTGAAGAAAAACCTGTTTTTGGTTGGGGACCTGGGACATATCAGTTCAAATACGCTCCTTTCCAATTTTCTTATGAAAAAACAATTATTAGCACTAATGCAGGTGATTTAGGAAATGCTCATAGCGAATATTTAGGTTCGCTAGCAGAGTCGGGATTAATGGGGATGATTAGCTTTGTTGCTATTATAATTTTAATATTTGCCACTGCTGTCAAAAATTATATTAGAGCAAATACATATTCGCTCAAAATAATTACAGCTTCCACAATTTGTGGCTTAACCACATATTTTCTACATGGATTTTTAAATAATTTCCTTGATATTGACAAAGTAGCTGTGCCTTTTTGGGGCTTTGCTGCTATTATTGTTGCTATTGATGTTTATTATTTAAAAGATAATAAAAAAGAAGAAAAATCACTAATAAATAACACTATAAAAGAATAAATCTAAAAATCTGATGTTTTATTACAAAGCTAAAACAACTAAATTTTTATGGCTTAAGTCTTTTTTGTATTTTTACCTAAATTAAAAAAACCAAACGATGAAAAAAACAATCTTTATTACTGGAGGAGCTGGGTTTATTGGGTCACATGTTATTAGATTATTTGTAAATAAATATCCTAACTATAAAATAGTAAACATAGATAAACTTACTTATGCTGGTAACCTAGAAAACCTTAAAGATATTGAAAAAGCATCTAATTATATTTTTGAAAAGGCGGATATTGTTGATAAAAAAGTAATTGATGAGCTATTTGCTAAATATAAACCCGATGGTATAATTCACCTGGCCGCTGAATCGCATGTTGACCGGAGCATTACAAACCCAACCGAGTTCATTTACACAAATATTGTTGGGACGGTAAATTTACTTAATGCTGCTCGTGAAATATGGGCAGAAAACATCCAAGACAAACGCTTTTATCATATTTCTACTGACGAAGTTTATGGCTCGCTTGGAGACAATGGCTTATTTACAGAAAAAACAGCTTATGATCCAAAATCTCCATATTCGGCAGCAAAAGCAAGTTCTGATCACTTAGTGAGGGCTTACAATCACACCTTCAAACTACCAGTTGTTATATCGAATTGCTCAAATAATTATGGACCAAATCATTTTCCCGAAAAGCTAATTCCTTTGGCTATAAATAATATCAAAAATATGAAACCAATTCCAATTTATGGTAAAGGAGAGAATGTTAGAGACTGGCTTTATGTTATTGATCACGCCAAAGCTATTGACGCTATTTATCATAATGGACGAGATGGCGAAACATATAATATCGGCGGAAATAATGAATGGACAAATATTAATCTAATAAAACACCTTTGCAAAGTAATGGACAAAAAACTAAATCGTACTCCAGGTGCTTCTGAGTTACTTATTACTTTCGTTAAAGATAGAGCTGGTCATGATTTACGCTACGCAATAGACAGTACAAAACTAATGACTGAACTTGGGTGGAAACCCTCTTTACAGTTTGAAGAAGGACTCGAAAAAACCGTAGATTGGTATCTTGCAAACGAAGATTGGCTAAACAATGTTGTATCGGGCGATTACCAAAAATACTATAGAGATATGTATGAATGCAAATAAATTTTAAAAGATTGTGTAAATATATTGTTTCGTAAAAATAGTTTATTTTTTGAGGATTTGATACAATTCGCATTTATAAAGAGAAAACGCCCCAAACCAAAGCATGATTATATAACGAAATATGCTTAAAAAAAAATGTTTTAACAATACTTTTATAGTTAAACTCGCATTTTATATTATCTTGCTCATGAAAATCAAATACTGAAATTTGCTGTTGAAATTCGACAGCTGATTTATTTACTGCTTTATAAACACATTCTTTACAAGACCATATTTTTGTCAACATTTCGATATTATTATTTGCAAATTCGAGTTCGTTAATGTTAAATGCTCGTTTTGCAATCCTAATAATTCGTGGATCATAAGCTTCAATATCAACACTTACTTGCTTAGAGGGATGCCAAATTACGGCAAGCATAGTATCTGAATGCGATATACTAACATATCCGTAATTACATATTGGCTTTCGTCCTTTATAAGTAATTGTAATATCAGGATTTAGCGTATATAATGTAGCTCGTGCAGCAAGTATTTCAAGTCTTCTGCCCATAGAACTAATATTACTAAGCAAATTTTTGTCGTATTGTGTTAATGAACATAGCTTATTCAGTGTTTGCTCATCCTCTTCTATTTTCCACACAGCAGACAATGCATTATCTTTAGCAAAACTCTTTAAAACTATTGCCATATTACTCCCACCGGAAACTCTCAATTAAATGAATAATATCTTCTCTAATAAACTCGATTACTGGAGCTAGAGAATCTTTATTTGGTCTTACATCAAAGTACAGAGAACCTCTTAAAAAATGCGTAGTACTATCAGTAAGATAAAATTGAATTGATGAGGCTGTGTTTCCTTTTAATTCATAAAGCATGCCGTACACTTTTAAACTATCATTTTGATATATGGTCTCTTCAATTGCATCAGCCTTTACCACGTGTTTATAAACAAACTCATGAGAATCTTCAACATGCACATTAAGGTTGTTATCAACTGATTTATATGTTAAATAAATTGTCGCTCCATTTTTTGGGAACCATATATCAAACCAACAAAATTCCTCCTTTGCTTTAATAATAAAAGCATATTCTGGCATCTCAAATATAAAAGGACATTCTGACTTATATGTTTTATAAGACTTCTCGGGTGTATCAATTCTAAAATATGCTTTTGGACGCGGCACTGTCTCATTATTATTGCAGGAAATCAAAAAGAACATTATAACTGCCAATAAGTATATTTGTTTTTTCTTCATTAATCCATTTTTTGTTTATCCGATTTTGATGTAGTATTAATTTTAACTCTAAGTTTTTTTATTCTGCGATCATCGGCAGCAGTAATTATAAAGTTATAATCAGTTAGTTTTATTTCGTCATTTTTTACAGGAATTTCACCATTAATTTCTAATATTAGCCCAGCAAGAGTGTCAGCATCTCCCTTTATATCCTGAAAATCGCTATAATCTGCATCAACCACCTTACAAAAATCCACAATACTGGTTTTTGCGTCAAACTCATAATTATTTGCATCAATTTTCACATAAGAATTTTCTTCGCTATCAGATTCGTCTTGAATTTCACCAACAAATTCCTCAAGAATATCCTCCAAAGTAACAAGTCCATTTACACAACCATACTCATCAACAACAGCAGCAATATGAAGTTTTTTATTTTGAAAATCTGTTAATAAGTCCGAAATATTTTTCGTTTCGGGCACAATAAAATGCGGTCGCAATAATTTTTGCCATTTAAAATCTTCTTTATTTTGAAGCCCTATATACGGTAAAACATCTTTAATGTAAAGCACTCCTTTTATATTATCAAGATTTTCGACATAAACAGGAATTCTTGAAAAACCTGATTCGATAATTTGTCCTATAACTTTTGTAAATTTATCATTAAACTCAATTGCAAAAACATCTACTCTAGAAGTCATAATTTCTTTCACTTCTAATTGCGATGAATTAACAATACCTTCCAGCATTTCTTTATCATCTTTTAGTTCGTCGGATGCAAGTTCTATAGCCTGTGATAGTTCGACAATACTAATGTTTGCGTTATGCTTTTTGCTAAGCCTCTTATTGACAATATTGGTAGCTTTTATTAATAAATAACTAATAGGATACACAAGGTAAGAAGTCAAAAAAAGAGGATAAGCCATTATTTTCACAATGCGTAAAGGATATTTACTTGAAAATATCTTAGGCATCATCTCCCCAAAAAGTAATATCAAAAACGTTACCCCTATAAGCTGCACTAATATGTATAAAATTTCGTTTGTAATTCCTGCAAACAAATAGGTGCTTAAGTATGTTGAAAGAATAATTATTCCAACATTTATAAAATTATTAGCCACCAAAATAGTTGCGAGTAATTTGTTTGGCTTTAACAATAAGTTTTGTGCCAAACGTGCTGTTTTTGTTTTTGTGTGCTTAATCTTGTTTCTATTTTTTGGCGAAAGACTAAAAAAGGCTACTTCGCTACCAGAAACCATAGCAGACAAAAATAACAGTATAACTATAATAATAAGACCGACAATTACTTCATTTGTCGATAATAAATTGACTGATAAGAGTGTGTAACAGTATCTAAAAGGCTCAGGGTCCAAAATTATAATGTTTTAGTTAAAATGGCAAGTCGTCATCTAGTCCTGAATTTAACTCGGGAGATGTCTCTGAAAACGGATTGTCCTGCTGGGGTTTTTCTTTAGGTTTATTTTCCTCGGCTTGTTGATAGTTATTTTCGGCATTTTGTGTTGACTTTTTCTCAAGAATTCTGATTTGGTCAGCAACAATTTCAGTTGTATAGCGAGTTAACCCATCTTGACCATCCCATTTTCGTGTTTGTAGTTTTCCTTCGATATATACAAGCATTCCTTTATCGAGATAGTTTTCTGCAAATTTTGCGGTAAACCTCCAAGCTACAATATTATGCCATTCAGTAATATCTCTTCTATCACCTTCTTTAGTTTTATATGTCTCACTAGTCGCAAGTGAAAAATTGGCTACAGCTACATCAGGCTTAATATAGTTTACCTCAGGTTTTTTACCTAATCGACCAATTAACATAACCTTATTTAAATTCATATCTTTTTTTTACAAATGTAATTAATAATTTATGTATATTTTAAAACTATAGTTAAAAATTTTATAAACTTAATATGCATTATATATATCATGAGTTTTATACCCTTAATGATACCATACTATAAAAGCTAAAATCAGACCTTATAGTCAGGCAGTATTTAAGTTTATTTTACAATATCAAAAGTATAAATTACTCCCTCAAGTTGTCTCATTTTATCGCGAGTTTCTTCATTTGGATAATAAACATAAGCTTCAACACAAACCATTCTATTTCTAGATTTATCCATTTTTGTGTAACTAACAAACGGGCCACCCATAAAATCTCCTTTTACTTTCCAAAGGCCTCTCATTACAGCAGTTTCTAATCCATTATGCTTAATCGTTTCAAGTAAAGGATAATCGTACTTTACTTCTGTAGTCATATATGATCCTGGACGTGATCCCGGAACATTTTCTTTTAACATCTTATTTCTTTGCTGAATTAAGTACTCGCTTGTAAATTCACTGCTATCTGTTAATGGATATGTATAAATAAAAAAAGCCATCGAATATTGTCGAGACTCATGAGAAATCCAAGCAAAATTATCATCATAAACATCTAAATAATAATTAATTGGTAATTTTATAGATATATCATATTTCTTTAAAATCTTATCCGAAACAGTTTTATTAACATTTCTTGTAAACATCCCTATCCATCTATCTCTATCCGCTTCAAGAAATAGTTTTATCAAATTGTTTCGATGCTTACTAATTTCTTTAACAAACTCTGCTTGATTAGGAGCTACAACACTAACAAAAACTTGATTTTGTGCATATTTATCTACAATAACATTAAGTTTAGCCTCTTCGATATTAGAATCTATTTCTTGAAAAATAACATTTCGGTGATAAAGATTTTGGTCAATAAATTTATCTTTGGATATTTGATGAAGATCAAAAACATATTCCTCTAATGGATTAGCAGGACAATACTGATGAAAAATTGCACGTAAACTGTCTCCTGGCTCAGAGTTCCAATGTTCATTATTCATAACAACAACAATATCCCCAAAACTACCATGTGCTACTGGTGTTTTCTTATATGAAGAATTGTTACATGAAAATATCATGAACAATATTGGTAAGATAAATAAATAATATACTTTTTTCATAATATCAATTTTTTACAAATTTATAAAATAATAAATCAACAGCCCATATATTAATATAAAACACAATATAATAAATTTTATTTTATAATCATGAATTGATATTAACTTTGCAGAATGGAAAAAATCTTTGAGCAAATATTGATTTTATCTGTAATGACTATTGTTGGAGTCATTGCTTTTAAACTTAAAGCTATAACGCGTGCAAATGCAAATGGGCTTGTAAAAGTAATTATGAAAATAACATTACCTCTATTGATTTTTACAACTTTTGCTGGAACCGAACTAACTGATGAAATCTTGAAAAGTTTCCCCTTTGTGTTTTTTTCTTCTTTTTTTATAGTGCTGATTTTATATTTGCTAAGTAAAGTTAGTGCAAAAATCTTAAAATTAGATAAAGAGAACACGGCATTGCACAATACTCATACAATGTTTGGGAATGTGGTTTTTCTCGGATTTCCACTACTTGATGCCTTATTACCAGGAGGTGAAGGCTTAATTTATGCAACAATTTTTCAATTAGGACATGATACTTTAATGTGGACTTGGGGTATTTTTATTTTAAACTCAGGAGCTCCAAACAAAACAAGAAATAAGCAAAAACAAATAATTAACCCAGTAACAATATCTTTTATTCTTGGATTGATTTTTTTAATTTTAAAAATAAAAATTCCTAACACAATATTTACGCCGTTACATAATATTGGACATACTACAATTTATTTATCTATGATATATGTCGGAGTAGTTTTAGCTGCTGTAAAGTTAAAATCTCTAATATCAAATCTAAGATCGTATGTTTTGAGTTTTAATAAACTTCTTTTAGGACCAATAGTATTACTAGCCAGTTTTTACTTGCTAAAACATACTGGAGTAATCATACCTCAAAAAGCGATTATTGCTAGCGTAATGCAAGCTGCTATGCCATGTATGATTATAATATCAGTGCTTGCAGAAGAAATGGGGCTAAACTCTAAACAAGCGGTTGAAAATATTTTTGTTACATCTATTCTATCAATGGGAAGTTTGCCTCTTATTTATTGGGTAATTTTACTTGTTTTTTAAATAATTTGATGCTCTTTAACTTCTAACCCGCTTTATTACTTCGTGAGGGCTTCGCCGTTCATGCGATTAGCTTTGTGCATCTACTTAAGTCGGGATGCGACTTAGGTAGGTCAAGGCTTGTCAGTCGCACATCCCGACTTAAGTAGATGCACAAAGACAATCGCAAGCAGCACCAAAATTTGGGTGCATTAATGACTTTTGATAAACAATATAAATGTTTGACAATCTGACATTTACTTACATATTTTACAAAAAGCGGTGAATAATGCGGGCTAACTAGTGTTTGTTAATAAAGTCCACAGTTATTGGCTTTTGACAATGTTTTAGATGTTTTTTTTGGTAAATAACGCAAGTGTGTGGCATTATTTATAAGCAGCATAATTTTTTCTCTCTCACTAAAAAAGCAAAATATTTTTTTCAACCAAGTATATATAGCCTATTCTCCTTGTGGTGCAGGAGCAGGCGTCTCAGGAGCCGTTGGCGTATTAGGAATTGGGCGTTCTGTTTTTATAGGTTCCTGCACTTGACGATCAGGAATAGAAAAACTAGCTAATAGACAAAACACTACTAGCCCTATTGCAAGGGTCCAAGTCGCTTTCTCTAAAAAGTCGGCTGTTTTTTTAACGCCCATTACTTGGTTTCCTTGACCAAAGCCAGAAGCCAGACCTCCACCTTTACTGTTTTGTACAAGTACGATTAAAATCAATAGTATTGCACACACGATAATCATTATTGAGAAAAAGATATACATAACTAATTCTATTTATTTTTTAATACTTTTTTTATTTCTTCAATTTGACGCACAAAGTAAATACTTTTTTCGGGATATTTCAAACATAATTTTTCATAAGTTAAAATTGCTTTATCATAATGCTGTTGTTTTATATATATTTTTGCTAAAGTTTCACTAAATAACTCCTCACTCTCTGAGATTACACTATTTGCAGCAGACACATCATCGGAGACATAATCCTTTTGAGGTGTTATTCGTGGATTAGAGGCAATAAAATTATCTATTAATTCCTTTTTTTGCTCTTTTGACACCAGTTTTTTTCCCTCTTCATTAAAATTAAAATCTAAAAATTCCTCGTTTTTTAGCTCAGCTTTAACATATTCCCTATCAGATTTACCATTATTTTCTTTCCCACCTATACTCTCGAAATCTATAATTTCATCATTTTCTGATCCTGTTAACTCTTTTTCTTCTAAACTAGTTTGTTTCGCAACATTAATATCTCCCGTATTATCGTTTTTTTCACTTTTATTATCATCACTTGTAAGTTTTGGCTTTTGCAACTCTGCGAGTCTCGCCTCAATTATCTGCTGCAAGTCATTCGTCTTATCGTCAGATACAGTCGTTTCTCTTTTTACTTCGACATCACCAGCTTTTATATCATTTATAGTTTGCAAAGTTCTTTCAGCAGCCAAAACATCAGGTTTATGAACATCTTTTGTATCGTCAACTTGCACAACATTGTCTTCAGATGAATCATTTAATTGAGTATCTGTAAGGCTGTTGCTTTGCTCCAAATCGTCTGATTCAGAAGTGTTTTCTAAAACATCATTTTTATTATGTTTAGAGTTTAGAGCAAGATCGTGATCATCAGTAATAATTGAATTGGCAGCATCTATATTTTTATTATTTTCATTGGTCGAAGTTTTAGGTAACAAACTTTTGTTAATGTTTTTAAGCACAAGATCTGCAATATTCTCTTCTGTTTCGTCAGATTTTATTTGCTTATGCTTGTTACTGGCAACATTTTCATCAATAGATTTTAACTCTCTTTCGTTTATTACAATATTTTCTTCAGTTGTGTTCTTCTTTTGTTGAGTACTTCGATTTTTTTCCTTAATTGGATGATATTTATCTTCAAGAATGCGTTTTAGGACTTTTCTGTCTGGAACATGTATAGCAGCAATTTTTAGTTTACTTTCAAATCTAACATCATTAATATTATGCAGGTTTTTAGCATATAATACCCAGGCAGACTGAAAATGAGGAAACTCTTCAATTAGTAATTTTATTTCATCAAGACTATCATTATCAAGAGTCTTAAAGTCCTGTACATATTCTATGAATTGTTGTTTATTCATACCTACCAATTCGCTACTGCTTTATTAAAAATATCAATTACCAATTCTTCACTAATCTCTTGAATTAAACTTGTCTCGACAGCAGACAGGCTTTGTGAGCTTTCAAAGTCAGCATATCTTGAAAAGCTAGTATCAAAGTTTTTATCTGGCTCTATACTATTAGTATATTTAACTCTAACAGTAATGCTTAGCCTGTTTAATGCTGCAGTTTCGTTACCCTGAAAAGATTGTGCTGTAACATTATAGTTTGTAATTTCTCCTTGTAATTTTAAATCTCCATTATAATTAATAAGCTCAAGATTTGTTTGAGAGACAAACTTATCTTTTAAAGTTTCAGTAAAAACATTACTCAAGTTTGGTTGCACTAAACTCGCTCTGTTTTGAAAATACTCAATTGTAATAGTTTTTATATTTGCATCAATATCTGCTCCTGTAAACGAGTAGCCACCTGTACATGAGTTTAAAGCAACAAAGTTTGCACAAATAATACTAAAATATATAATTCTTAATTTCATTTTTTTATATCGTATTCCTTAATTTTTCGATACAGAGTTCTTTCTGATATTCCTAATTCTTCGGCAGCTAATTTTCTTTTGCCATTATTTTTTTCGAGAGATTTACATATTAGTTCTTTTTCTTGCTCTTGCAAAGATAAGACTTCTTCTACAACTTCTCCTCGATCTTCAAAAGCATCTTGATTACTTAAATCATCATTGTGATATAAAGTTCCAATATCCGACAATTTAATTTCATCATTATAATTCTCTACAATTTTTGTTTGAAAGTCTTTTACTTTAACCTCTGGATTTTGTTTAATAATGTTATTTACAAGCATTTTTAGCTCATTCATATCTTTTTTCATATCAAACAAAACCTGATATAATATTTCTCTTTCAGACGAAAAGTCTTCTAAATTAGTTTGTTTTTTTATTAAAGCTGGCAAATTAGTAGAGCCAGACCCAACAAGATAAGATTTAAGAAGTTCGGCAGTTATAATTCTTTTTTCTTCTATAACAGATATTTGTTCTGTCATATTTTTTAATTGTCTTATATTCCCAGGCCATCTATATGATTTTAACACTTGTATTGCTTCATCTGTAAGCTTAATTATTGGCATTCGATATTTATCAGCAAAATCGGAGGCAAATTTTCTAAAAAGTAAATGAATATCTTCCTGTCGATCTCTCAACGGAGGAATAAATATTGGCACAGTATTAAGTCGATAAAACAAATCTTCTCTAAACTTAGCTTTAGACACACGTTCAGCTAAATCTACATTCGTTGCAGCAATCACTCTTACATTTGTTTTTTGCCCTTTAGATGAGCCAACTTTTATAAATTCTCCCGTTTCTAAAACTCTAAGCAATCTAACTTGGGTAGAAAGAGGTAATTCAGCTACCTCATCCAAAAATATTGTACCTTCGTTTGCCTCTTCAAAATACCCTTTTCGGTCGCTATGAGCACTTGTAAAAGAGCCTTTAACGTGTCCAAATAGTTCGGAGTCAATAGTTCCTTCAGGAATAGCACCGCAGTTAACAGCAATATAATTATTGTGTTTTCTCAAGCTCTGTGAATGAATTATCTGAGGGATTCTTTCTTTCCCTACCCCACTTTCTCCAGTTATTAAAACAGACAAATCTGTTGATGCAACCTGCACAGCAATATCTAAGGCGCGATTTAAGCCTGTTGCATTCCCAATAATCTCGAATCTTTGTTTTATGCTTTGCAAATCCATAAACTAACTCTTCTAGTATTAAAATGCAAATATATTAAATTTTTAAAAATATATGACAAAATGTCAGCATTTTTTATTTTTTCTTTACGAACCAATTCGACCAATTGCACGTGTTTTTTGGCACATCTTTTGCATTATTAAACCTTGTAAAAAATTTATATATTCATTAAAAAATTTAGCCATGAAAGCAAAAGCTACAATGTTGTTAATAGCAGGAGCCATTTTTTGTTTCGCAAATCTTGCTAATGCTCAAACAGAATTAAACGCCACAAAAGTGGTAAAATCCAGAGGTGTTTCAGAATACGTAATCCCTACAGGAGATGTTGCAATTGAAAAGCCAATCTTATCAAGAGGTGGGTGTGTAATTAAACTCGACAACTGGACAGGATTTTATGTCGATTTATGGGTTGACAAAGTTTATAAAGGAAGATTAAATCCTTGGGAAGGCTCACAGTTGATATTACCAGAAGATTATGATGAAATTTATTGCCGAACAATGGGAGATAATTACCAATGGATGTCTGCTGGCGAATGTAACGAAGAGTTTCTTTTAAAGCTTGAAACTGGAGATGAGGAAACTCAAGACAGTAAATCAGAAGAGTTTTAACAAAAAGAATTTTTATGAGCGTGTTTAGGCACGCTCATTTTTTTAATTCAAAAACCATGAAAAAATTATTTGTAAGTTTATTGATAATATTTTCGGCATTATATACTTATGCAGAAAAATATGCTTTAATTATTGCAATTGGAGAGTACGACCAAGACCAAACAGGTTGGTATCCTATCAGTGCAGAAAACGATGTTCCCCTTATCGAAAAAGCATTGAGCGAAATGGGATTTTCCAAAAACAATATTATGTATTTAAAAGATACCGCCGCCACAAAAGAAGGAATAGAAAACGCTTTATTAGAGCTTTACAAAAAAGTTAATCTTGGCGATCAAGTGGTTATACACTATAGTGGTCATGGGCAACAAATATTTGATGACAATAACGATGAACTTGATGGATTAGATGAGGCCTTGGTTTGTTTCAATGCTCCTATGAATATGATAGATGGATATGATGGAAGTAAACATTTTAGAGATGATGAATTAGGTGATTGGATAACCAAATTTCGTATAAAACTTGGAATAGATGGTCATATTTTGTTGTTTTTAGATTCTTGTCATTCTGGAACAGGTACACGTGGGTCTGCCAAAGTTAGAGGTGGTGCACCACCATTAGTGCCAAAAAACTGGACTCCAACAACTGTTAAAGACAATAAACTTGGTTTTGGGGTAAATTGCTCAAGCAGAGGTGCAACAACTAATAAAATGGCAAAATTTGTTGTGTTCTCAGGTGCTAGTGCAAACGAGCTTAATTACGAAACATACGATGATGAAGAAAACCCTGTTGGCTCATTATCATATTGTATATATAAAGCATTTTCACAAATGAAACAAGGAGATACTTACCGACAAATATTTGCCAGAATAATGGCAGAAATGGCCACAAAAGCTCCTTTTCAAAACCCTGCAATTGAAGGAGATATTGACTATTCTGTTTTTAATGGAAACTTTGAAGTTCAAACAGAATACTATAACTTAAGTTCTATAAAGACAGATTCTCTTGTTGAAATAAATGCTGGAAGTCTTGCAGGGATAAACCCAGGTACAATTATAGCCTTTGCTAAACCAGGGACTGCAAGAATAACTGCCGATGCAAGTCTAATTAACACAGGAAAAGTAATAAGCTCAACCAATTTTAATGCTATTGTTGCACTTGATAATAAAATGAAATTTGAAAATAATCAAAGTGCTTGGGTTTTTATTCAAGCAAGAACTTTTACTGATCAAAAAATTAAAATTTCTGTTGACTCAAAAATGGATAAAGACCTTAAAGAGTCTCTTCAAAATGATATCTCAAACTTAAGTTTTGCTGAAATTAACAACGAAAGCCCTGAAATAAGCTTAAAATACGCAAAAACAAGAGGAGCAAAAATTATTACAATTAAAAATGCAATTTATAATCAAAACTTACACAAAATAGCAAATTCCGACACTAAAACCTTAAATACCGAAGTTATTTCAACATTAAATAACTATGCACAAGGCAAAATAATAAAAAGCCTTGACTTTTACAATGAAAAATATGATGTTGTAATGGAATTAATCCCTGTAAAAGCACGCATAAACGAAGATGGTAGCTTTGATATCTTAGAATATCCAGACCCTAATTCAATTTTAGAAAATAATATTCCAGTATTTAGTCCTAATATAATGGCTTTAATTAAAGTTACAAATTGCGGTACTAAAAAAGCCTATTTTAACATTATTGACATCCAACCAGATGGGTTTATTAACCCTGTAATCCCAACACCAAATGATTTTGATGGGAGAGAGTATAATTTAGACCCTGGAAAAACTGCAATTTTAAAAAACACCTTAGTTTTATTTGGTCCTCCTTACGGTAATGAAACATTTAAACTTATTGCTACTGACAAAGCATTTAACCTTTCAGCAACGATATTACAACATGGAAGCTCAACCAGAGGCAATACATCCAACATTTTTGAATCTGCTTTACAGATTGGAAAATCGGGAACTAATACCCGAGGAGCATCAACCGTAAGTGCGAAAACAAAGGATAATCATATATGCACTTTTGAATATACATTTAAAATTGTTGAGAACTAAAAAGACTTATTACCAAATATAGATGTAAATTTAGTTTGCCTAACCCGCATTATTCATGCGATTAGCTTTGTGTAGATACAAGGCGCCTAACTTTGCAGTTATACAAATGTATTACAATAAGTTAGCAACGCAGTAGATGCACAAAGACAATCGCAAGCAGCACCAAAATTTGGGTGCATTAATGACTTTTGATAAACAATATAAATGTTTGACAATCTGACATTTACTTACATATTCTACAAAAAGCGGTGAATAATGCGGGCTAAAAGACTAAAAACAAAGGGTGCTTTAAGCAATACTGGAAGTAACAATACGAATTAAAACACAGCACCAACACTAATCTGTAAGCCATGATAAAGTATTTCTGTATCAGAAAAACTAAAGTCGTGGCTTGTTATAAGATTGTTTTTAACAGCGGTGTAATCGCCTTTTAAAGCCATTTTTTGACTCCCCATGTAATAATTTGCTCCAATATATCCCCAAATCGATTTTCTCACTCTAATGCTAATTTTAGAGCCAAAAATCAAACCGTATCCAAAAAAGTCCTTGTCGATGCTTACATTAGTATTAACAAAATCATAATTATTGGCTTGTGCAATCATGTTATTAAAATTACCATAGATAATTTTTGTGTTAAAACTTGTAAAGGCAAAACCGCCTCCAGCAATCTCGAATTTTATGTTTTTAAATGGCAATATCAATGCTGGTAATAGATTTATTTCTAATGATTGAAAAGACCCGACAAGTGGAATGTTTGATTTATATTGAGTTGGAAAACCCACCATACTCATACCACCAATATTTGAGAGTCCTAAACCAGGAGATATTTGTAAATAATCGCCAAATTTTATTGGCAAACTTATATTTATTGGAGCTATTGGGTTTGAAAAATAACCATTTTTAGGAAAAAAATATGAAAAACCAACTGATTGCGAAAACATATAATTAATTCCAAGTATTGTAAATAATATGGTCGCAACAATCGTTTTTTTCATAATTTAAGGATATATGTTTTTATTGATTAGATGTGCCTTCTTCCCAAAGTTTTTTCCCGTTTTTGTACATTACTTTGCCGAGAATATCGCCGTTTTCATCGTAAAATTCCCATAGCCCTTCAGCAACATCTTTTTCGTAATTTTTTGTATATCTTATTTTTCCGTTTTCGTAATATACATTACTTGCACCAAATTTTAATCCATCCTCATAATATCCTACACTCCAGATATTTCCATTTTCGTATCGTGCGACCCATTTGCCAGTTCGTCTTTGATTTTCGAGAGGGCCTTCAATAAAAAGTTTACCATTTTGGAAAAATTGTTTTTCATATTTGACATCATCTGGGTTTTGAGGGTCGCAATAATGTACTTTTAAAGGTTCACCCGTATCAAATGTATCAACAACAATAACTACATATTTTTCTGCAAGAGTATCATTTATTAGAACTTCGGGCAACTTATTTTTATCATTAAGGATTGTTTTATCATTTATTGATTTTTGATTTTCTTTAACATTATCTTTATTATTACAGGCAATACTAAAGCAACTACTACATACAATTACAATCGGTAAAATAATTCGCTTAAAACATTTCATAAATTTATTCTATTTTTCTTTTATTATAAACATATAAACAGGAAAGTGATCGCTATATCCGCCCATATAAGTGTCCCCAACATAAGTTCTAAAAGGATAACCTTTAAATCTACCTTCTTTTTGCATTAAAAATGGTTTATTATATACCATTGTTTTATAATGAGTATAGCCTTTATTTTCTTTGTCAACGAATGATGGCGATATTATAATTTGGTCAAATAAGTTCCATTTATCTCTATATGCAAGCGTTCCAATTCCATTTTTATAAAGTTTATCCATAGGATTAAATAATACTCCATTTATAGCCTCTTCTTTTTTAGCTGCTGTACGAATGTGTTTTTTTACGCTTTTATTAACGGGGTCGTCATTTAAGTCACCCATAAAAACTATTTTTGCATTTGGGTCATCATTTAGTATCGAATCAACAATGTATCTTGTTACATCAGCAGCTGCTTTGCGTTTTGGAGCACTTCTTTTTTCCCCTCCTCTTCTTGAGGGCCAGTGCACAACGATAAAGCTCATTTCTTCGCCATCAAACATTCCTGTAACAAGTAATTGGTCGCGAGTTGTCCAGTCGGGATCGCCCATGTCAACGCCATACATGGCAGTATTTGTAACTTCAAAATATTCGGAGCGATAAAGTAACGCACAATCAACACCTCTATAATCAGGACCATCAAAATGTACAATGTGGTAATCATATTCCTTTATTGGTTCAGCATTAACGAGATCTTTTAGAACCGTCATATTTTCAATTTCACTAAGCCCCACAATTGCTGGAGCAGAGCCTGTAACATCAACACCCACACCTTTTATTACAGTCCCAATTCTATCCATTTTTGAAAAATACTTTTCTGTATTCCATTTTTTATCACTTTCAGGCGAAAACTCATGATTTAAATAAATATCAGGATCGTTTATTGTGTCAAATAAATTCTCAACATTATAAAATGCAATAGTTGCTACTTTATATTCTTTTTCCTGAGCAAACATTGTTGCTATAAGAAAAATAAAAATCAGGCTTACTAAAATATGTCTCATCTCTTATTATTTATTAAATTATTATTTTTGGCTAAGATAATCAAAAATCAGACCTTCTTTGATAGAAAAGTTTGATTGCATAAACTTTTTTATATTAAGTTTATCTAATAAGTATTTGGTAACCACTGATGATATAGGAATTAGCTGTACTCTGATAATCTCCATACCGGGCATAGCTTTCCTTTGCTCAAAATTATAACTAATTAACTTTTTATGTACTTTTTCAAAACAATCAATATCAATAATATTATAAGGCACATCTTCGCTCAAATTGATATTACATTCATATTTTATCAAATTTGCAAATGTCTCGTACGACCCTGACGAACCTATTATTGTGTCTATCTTTAGTGATTTACATAGATTTATCATATCGGCTAAATTATGATCTAAAATTTGAGTTATAGTATTAATATCATCAGCACTTAATGGTTCCGAGAACTTATATCGATTAAGTAATCTAGCAACACCTATATGGAAACTATAAGTACGTTTTAAATCTGTTAAATTTGCAATAATAAACTCAATGCTTCCACCCCCAATATCAATAATTAAATTATATTTTTTATTTAATTGTACTGCATTTTTTACTCCTGCAAAAACAAGTTCAGCTTCACGATTTCCGTCAATTATTTCTATATCAAATCCAGTTTCTGACTTTATAGACTTTATAATTTCATCTTTATTTTCTGCACTTCTTATTCCACTAGTAGCCGTTGCGATAACAGTTTTCACACCTAATTTCTGTATTGTAAGCTTATACTCTCTAAGGACACTAAGGAGATTATTAATCGTTTTTTTGGAGATTATATTATTTTGCTCGTCATCTTTATTTATTAAGCTAATAGGCTGTTTTTCTCGATGTATAAAGCATATATTTGTTGTATTGTTATTCTCAGCAACAAGCAAATTGCATGTGTTAGTACCAATATCTATAGAAGCTACTTTCACTAATTTTTATACTTTAGCCATTTCCATAATTCTTTATAGTTTACTTTTTTACCGTACATAAGTATTCCGACCCGATATATTTTTGCTGCAAACCATGTCATAAAAATAAAACTTGCCACTAATAAACTCATAGAAATAATTAAATCTGCAATTGGTACCCCAAATGGTATTCTAACCATCATTACAATTGGTGATGTAAAAGGTATAATAGAGAACCAGTATGCAAGACTCCCTGATGGATTGTTAATTGCCGAAATCATTACAACAATACCTAAAACCAGCGGAATTGTAATTGGCAACATAAATTGCTGTGTATCAGTTTCGTTATCAACGGCAGATCCAACAACAGCAAATAGAGCAGCATAAAGTAAGTATCCGCTAAGGAAATAAAATAAGAATAAAGAAATAATAGCGACATAATTTACAGAGTAAACGGCTTTAAACATTTCTTCAAATTGCATTGCATTTTCATCTTGAGGGTTTTCTGTACTATCTAATTGAGACCCCATTACCATTTGATTTTGAGAAGCGTCAGTTAAATCATAATCTTTTAGCAATAAGGACTGACCAACAAATACTAAGCCGATTGTAAGAACAACCCACAATACAAATTGGGTTAATCCCACCAAAGCGACACCAATAATTTTCCCCATCATAAGTTGAAATGGCTTTACAGAAGATACTATAACTTCGATAATTCTATTTGATTTTTCTTCGATAACCCCACGCATAACTTGTGAACCGTACATAAATACGAACATATAAATTAAGAACCCACAAATATATCCAATAATCATTGCAATTTCGGTTGAAGATTCTTTTTCGCTACCGTCTTCGCTAAGAGTTGTTGTTACAACATTTATATTTGTATTAACAACCATAAGAATATCATCAACATCATTTTGTGATATCCCCAGGTCTTCGGCTTTTTTACTTAACTTAATATCCTCTATATGCTTTTCGATTCCGTTAGCAATATGCATTTTGAGCCCCATGTTTGGTTGCTGATACGACAAAAGTTGTACAGACCCTCTATTTGTTTGCACGGCAGTGTGAGGGATATATAACAAAGCATAATAATCAGAGTCTTTCAAATCTGCTTTAGCTTGAGTAAGATTATAACTTACAGTTGCAGGGTCAAAATATTTATCCGAAACAAAGTCGAAGTTAATATATTCGGTATTTTTTAAAGAAGTATCAAAAATACGATTTTCATCAATTACGGCAATTTTTTTAAAATCATCGCTTTCCATTTTCATAAGAATAACTGGTGCAATCATTAATGCAGCAAATAATATTGGTCCTAATAAAGTCATTATAATAAATGTCTTTTTTTTGACTCTGGTACCGTATTCTCGTTTTATTATTAAACCTATTTTGTTCATAGTTTTGTTATTATTCGGTTACTGAATTAGTATCTCCCACTACTTTGATAAAAATATCATTCATACTAGGCAAATTTTTGCGAAAAGATGAGATTGTGCCATGTTGCATCATTTTTTTTAGCAAATCGTTACTAGTCATTTGGTCATTTAGCACTTCTACAGTAAGTATTCCGCCTGTTTTAGATTCGTCTAAGTCCAGAATTTTATAATCTGATGTTAAAGTTGTTTCTAATTTATTAAAAAAGCCACTGTACTCTAGTTCATAAATTGGAGCAGAATGTTGTTCTCGCACCATATTAATTTCGCCTTCTAATATTTTTTTTGATTTATTAATAAGTGCAATATGAGAGCATAACTCTTCGACAGACGACATATTATGTGTAGAAAAAATAATAGTTGCCCCATTACGATTTAATTCTTGTATTTCTTTCTTTATAGTGTTTGCGTTAATTGGGTCAAATCCACTAAACGGCTCATCAAATATAAGCAGCTCTGGTTTATGCAGTACTGTTGTAATAAATTGTACTTTTTGTTGCATCCCTTTTGACAGCTCTTCTACTTTTTTATCCCACCATGCTTGTATTTCAAATTTCTCAAACCAATATTTTAGTCCAGTAAGAGCGTCTTTTTTAGACATTCCTTTTAGTTGGCATAGATACAGAGATTGTTCTCCTACGCTCATTTTTTTATAAAGCCCGCGTTCTTCTGGCAGATATCCAATTTGTGCAATATGTTTTGAGCTTAATTTTTCGCCATTAAAATAAACTTGTCCCGTATCTGGAGCTGTTATTTGATTGATAATTCTGATCAGAGTGGTTTTTCCTGCTCCATTTGGCCCTAATAGTCCATAAATACTACCTTTAGGAACCTCTATCGAAACCTCATCAAGAGCCAAATGATTAGAGAATTTTTTAACAATATTTTCTGCAATTAGTGTATTCATTTTATGATATTTTCAGAATTTTTAAAACTATAAATTATAATTTGATACTTAACGACCTTCAACATTAAGAACATTAGTGAATTTTTTTAAGATTTTCAAAATAGCAAATATTGTAAACCCAGTTCCAAACACAATAATCCATGGTAAATCGAGGTAAAACTGCTTATAAACAATTGCAAAAGCGATTACACGAAACAATGTCATTATCAATATTAGATTAAAAAACCCATTATATTCTCTTTTTAAAACATTTTTTATCGAAAAATCAAGTTTTGATTTACGATAATTTGAGAATTTGGGAAAGAAAGCTGGAGTTTTTTCTGCCCACTCGAAATAAGATTTCTCGAATTTCCTTCGCAAAAAAGCCTCTTCAGCAAACATTATTCTTTCATAATATATCCAATAAAAAGCACAAAAGAATAATGCAAACCATAAGTCAGTTATCATTAATACTGGAGCAAGCCACATAAAAAAGTTCCCAAGATACAAAGGGTGTCGCACCACAGAATAAATTCCTGATGTGTTTAGTTTTTCTGCTACCTGCCCTGCACTGGTATTTCGTCCACTGGTTCCTTTTGGGGTAAAACCAACGGTAAAAATTCGAATCCCAAGACCAAGTAATCCAATGGAAAGAAAGATTAAATCTAACCACCAAATATTAACTTGCCCACGATTATAAGTTAAATAAATATACCATGCTAAACCAGGTGCAAATATCATCAAAGGTAAAAAACTACGATATTTGAATAACCAATTCCCTTGTTTTTCGATGCTCTCTAATAAAGCCATAAGTCTTTTTTTATTATGTGCAAAAATATTGTTTATTTTTGATTTATAGTAATATGTATGAGTTTTTTTATTTTGTCTTTGACCTGTCTGCCGACAGGCAGGTCAAAGACACAAAAAGTGATAGTTTTCTCATATATAACTTCTTTCACTCATATATAACTTCTTTCACTAAAATAACCATAAGTATCTACTACTTGCAGGCACTATTTATGAATAGTTTCACTTGGTTAGTTTCTGTCTAAAATATGATGATGAGGCTGGGAATTTACCACAGAACAAACTGTATATAGTGCCAAACCCTGCAAAGGATGTTATACGGCTGGAAGGGAAAGATGCAGATAAAATCACTTATATCAAGATATTTGATCTTAAGGGTAAAGTGGTGTATTCGGGCAATAAAAACGAAATGGAAATTAGTGCTTTAATGCCGGCAAACTATATTCTACATGTTGAATTGCAGGATGGTAGTGTTAAATACCTTAAATTAGTTAAACAATAAATTGAATTTAAAACCAAAGAGGCGGCAAAAAACGCCTCTGCGGTTTTTTTATTGGCAACTATATATTTATAAATACGTTTTAATGAAAAAAGGATAATTATTATCCTAACAAATAAAAAACATAAAACTATGAAAAAATTATTATTATTATCAATTATTTTGTCCTTTGTAGGAATTCTCATTGCCCAAAACTCCCCTCACTGGACTTTTGCAAAATGTTTTGGCGGTATGGAGGATGGAATGATCCAGAATCCCAACAATGCTCCACACCACATGGAGATGGACAGCCATGGCAATGTTTACATATTTGGAGCTTATGGCCAGATGATGAGGATTGACGACAATCTTTTGCCAACAGCTGCTGGTTCGGACAATACACGTGGAAGTTTTCTTGCCAAATTTAACTGTAATGGCGAACTGCAATGGACCAAAGCGGTAAAGTGCCAACAGTTTGATGCAAATGCCAACTGGATGCAGATAAAAAACGATACCATATACATTATGGGAGATGTACGATTTAAAGAGCCATATAATACATATTTTTTAGATACAATTTTGTATGCAAGTGCTTTGGAATGGCCTTATACTTTCCCTTGGATTGATTATAAATATTACAATTACTTTTCTAAATTAGATGTAAATGGGAATATTGTTTCTACAAAATTCTTACAAAAAGGCTCCTATTATGGTTGTTTTTGGGATCATGCCCATAGCATTCGTTATGCTCCATTTCATATCTCAGAAAGTTCTTACTATTTATTAGGTAATTATCACTACATTCCATATGAAAATTATAATTATCAATACTATGTTGATACCGTGCCTATTACTGATACTGTTTATTTTGATTTCGGCTACAATATTATTTTGTTCAAATTTAACGCAAATATGGAAATTCAATGGCATAAACCTATTATAGACAGTGTGTATAATGCTACAAAATTTAGATTGAATTTTTTCGACATGGTCGCAGATGCCGAGGATAATATGTATTACGTAGGAACCGCACAATTGACCTATAACGACAGTACCTCCCAAGAAAACCCAGCCGGCACCATGTATCTTGCCGACGGCCATACTATAGAATTTCAGGAGCATGGTCTAGATGTAGGTTTTATAATGAAAATAGATACTTCTGGCACAATACAATGGGTAAAACAAATGTACCGTGCTACCAATACTGATGCTGGTGGATCAAGTTTTACTAGCATTGCTATTGATGAAGAAAGTGGTACTTTATATATTTCAGGACAAGGGAGTGCAATAAATTATCAATCTGTTAATTATTATTCAATTTTTCCAAACGGGGATATATTTGAAGCCCCATGCTATGATTGTTCTGGCACAAACATGGCAAGTTACATTTTAGCAATGAATAAAGAAACTGGAGATGTATTATGGCACACTTCCCCTTATACTGAAGGATCAGATCGGTATATTGGAAATATAAATTATGAGAATGACAGTCTTTACGTCGGATTACGTTGGGGGGTGGCATTACATTTTGGTGATACAGTTTATATGCATGATGGAAGTAAGTATTATATAACACTCGGTTTTTCACACCTTACCTATAATACCGCTGGAGAATTATGCTCTGTACGCAACCTACGTACTGATAATGGTTTTGATGTTTATGCTTACGATACCAAAGTAGATGCAGCGGGTAATATTTGGTTTGCGGGTCTTATGGATGCCGACTTGGCTTTTGGCGAAGATACAAGTTTATTGGTAAGTTCATCAAATATATTTTTAGCTCGTTATGGCAAAGAATGCCCCGAGTATATTGATTCCACTGCTGTGTTATGTTATGGAGAGTCAATATCCGTAGGAGAGCAGCAATATGCTTCCAGCGGAACTTACCAAGCATTTATCGAAAGCCCAGGCGGAGATACAATTGTAAATCTTGATTTAAATATTTTACCTGTAATAAGCAGTGGCTTACCGTCTGATACTACAGTATGTTTAAATAATACTTTTACTCTTACAGCCGCAAGTGGATATGATACATATTTATGGCACGACGGAACCATTGGGCAAACATATAGTAAAACATATTTATCAGCAGCAATCGATACATTAAGTGTAATTATCGGCAAAACCTACCAAAGTCCACAAGGAGATATGTACTGCGAATGGACAGATACTATAATTGTAAATGCAGATGTGTGCCAAGGCTACAAACTGCAACAACAAGCAAAACTTTCGGTTTATCCCAACCCTGCTAGCGGACAAATAGTATTGGAATATCCAAATATTGAGTCAGCAATTCTACAAATATATGATAATACTGGTCGGTTGCTAAGCAGTAAAAACATTACAGGTAGTGGGTGTAAAATAAACATTTCACATCTCAACACTGGCATTTATTATATAGTGCTAAAAAGTAAAAATTATAATTTAACAGAGAAATTGTTTGTTGAATAAAAATATAAACTATGAAGAAAACAATATTGCACTCAGATTGCAAATCACTAATGTTCGAAATCTTAAAATTTAATAATTTTTACGAGCTTGAATTTTGCAAATTAAGCTATGAATTTCATTCGAAGCGTCGCGGGTAGGCCTGACAAAACGGCGGGCAGCTCAAGCGGTGAGAGCGAAACAATTAGAATTGTCTCGAGGCGGGTTGGATAGCATCGTTTTGTCTTGATTTTTTTGTAACTTTTTTTATCAAGAAAAAAAGTTAGGATCCAAAATGGGATGACATAATTTGTTTAATAAATGTATATCTTAAATTAGTTAAACAATAAATTGAATTTAAAACCAAAGAGGCGGCAAAAAACGCCTCTTCGGTTTTTTTATTGGCAACTATATATTTATAAATACGTTTTAATGAAAAAAGGATAATTATTATCCTAACAAATAAAAAACATAAAACTATGAAAAAATTATTTTTATTATCAATTATTTTGTCCTTTGTAGGAATTCTCATTGCCCAAAACTCCCCTCACTGGACTTTTGCCAAATGTTTTGGCGGTATGGAGGATGGGTTTCCTGCAAATCCAATTTTTATTTTCTACCCTACCTTTATAGTACTATCTTCAATTCTCCAATTCTTTCTCCTTTCTTAATAGAAGTTTCATAAGCTTTTTGAGTATTTATCAATAAATCATCATCGATGCGAATTTTATTTTTTTCGAACAATAGCACTATTGACGACCCACCAAATTTAAAAAACCCTTTTTCTTCACCTTTTACAACGTAATCCTCTGTATAAGTTTGTATAATACTCCCTACCATTGTAGCCCCAACCTCTGCCATCACAACATCTCCAAACAAAGTGTTTGAAATGATAACAAACTCTCTTTTATTCAGACAGAATATTTCAATTATTTTGCGCAAGGCAAGAGGATTAACTGAATAATAATCGCCATCAATTTGGGTGTTAGGAGATACTTTTCCACTAATAGGAAAATGAAACCGGTGGTAATCAGAAGGAGCAAGTCGGATAATTACTAAACTGCCATCAAGGTAATTTTTAGCAATTTCAGCATTATTCAAAAATGACAAAACATCGAAGCGGTAACCTTTTATTATAAAATCGTTATTACTAATATCGGGATATGCTAATAATTTTCCATCGGCAGGCGATACCGCAATAGTTGAGGTCGTATCTACTGGTCGTGCATTATCTTTTAGTTTTCGTGTAAAAAAGTCGTTAAAAGACTTGAACTCCTGTTTTTGGACATAAGTCATGTCGATATCAAACTCCTCAATAAAGTCTTGTATTTTTTTGTTGATGATGGGCGATCCATCATATTACCATAAATAGACGAAACGAGCTTTCTTTTCACTAGTGCCCACAATGTTGCTTCGCCAACTGGGTTATTATATAGCCAAACCAAGCTCTTTTC
>JAQUBO010000004.1 GCA_028686735.1 Bacteroidales bacterium | reverse complement strand
ACGGTAAATGTATGTTGCGTATCCCGCAGGGTATGCAATATACATATTGTTAGCAACTGGCTACCTGTCAAAGGTATTGGTTTTTTTTAAGAACCTACTCCCCTTTAAATTTATTTTGTTGCGGGCAGGATTCCCAAAACTGCCTATGGAGGCAGTTGCAAAGCGGAGGAACTTGCAAGCTCTATGGCAAATTTAGCTTTGCTGATTATTGCTCCGTTAGGCAAAGTTCAAACAAGCTTGACTTTGCCCTAACTTATCGCAATAATTTGAAGCTGCAAAGGCTCGTGGGATTTGGCAATGTGCTTGAAAGTATGCGATGGCTCTCATATTTTCAACAATTCTATCATCATTAATTTAATTGTTCTTGAACTAAATTAAAATAAAATGATTTATTTTCTAATAAGTCTTCGTGTGTGCCGATTTCTGCTATCTCTCCATTTTTTAGAATTATTATCTTGTCTGCATGTTTAATTGTATTCAAACGATGTGCAACTATTACTTTTGTTGATTCTACGAAAAAATTATTAATGTTATTCATTATTTTTGATTCTGTCTCAGAATCCAAAGAGTTTGTGGCTTCATCTAAAAATATAAATTTTGGATTTTTATAAAATAATCTTGCTAAAAGTATTCTCTGCTTTTGTCCAGAACTGAGATTCAATCCCTCTTTCCCTATAATTGTATCATGTTTTATTGGTAAGTTTTCAACAAACGACAGTAACTCTGCACACCTTAATGATTCTTCATATTTAGTTTTATTGTAATTAGTTGAATTAAGAACAATATTGTTTTTAATTGTGTCTGTAAAAATATAACCATCTTGCATTACTGCTCCACATTGTTTATACCATTCATCTGTATTTATTTTATTAATATTTAGACTATTATTAAATATGATTTCTCCTGTTTGAGGCTGAATTAACTTTAATAACATTTTTATAAGTGTTGTTTTTCCACTTCCACTTAACCCAACGATTGCTGTTGTTCTTCCTTTTTCAATTGTAAAATTAAGTTTATTTAATATATTTTTATTTAGTTCTGAATATGAAAAAGACACATCTTTAAATTGTATTGACGTGTTATTATTTGCTTTTTCTTTACCGATATTATCTGTAGGTACTATTTGAGTTTCTAATATTCTTTCAAGAGAAAATTTAGTATCTTGCAAAGTTGAAACAGTATTTGTTAAATTATTTATTGTAGAAGTTAATTGCCCAACAACCATTTGAATTGCTGCCATTTCTCCAATACTTATAGTATTATCTAATGTTAAATATGCTGTATAGAATGTTATAAAACCACTACCTAAATTTGTAATAAGACCTCCTCCTATTGATAAACTTTGATTTAGTTTTATATATTTTAAATTATTTGCGTATGATTTTTTCTGAGAATTTGAGAGATTTTCCAGTTTATTATTACTGCTATTACTTATTTTAATATCGTTTATTCCTTCTATTATTTCAATTAAGGTACGATGTATTTTAGAATTTATATCAAATTTTTCATAATCTAAAACTTGTTTTTTTCTTATTGAAAAAGTTATCCAAAATAAATTTAATACACTAAATATTATTACAATAAAAAATATGCTATAGTTATAATAAATACATATTATTGAACTTACTATTAAACTAATTACTGACATTAAAATATTTGCAAAATTATAAGTAATAAAAGATTCTATTCGATTTAAATCCATTATTCTTTGATAAAAATCGCTTACTTTTTTCTTTTGGAAATATGATGCAGGTATTGTAAATAACTTGGTAATAAAGTCTATGGATAACTTAATGTTTATGTTTCTGGATACAATATTAGAAACATAGCTATTAAAATAACTAAATGTTGATGTAAAGATAAATACAATTAATTGTATTATAAACACAGAGATTATTACATCTAAATTTTTTGCTAATATTCCAGAATCAAATGAAAATTGAGTAATAAATGGAGAACTTACATTTAGCACTGCACTTAAAAATATTATTAAAAATAATCTAAAAATATATTTCTTTTCGGCACTTACATATTTTTTAACAAATAGTATTTTAAGTTTATTATCTTGATTTTTAAAATAAATATTTTCATTACTATGAAATGCAGATGATGGTTCAAGTAAAATTACTCGTGCATAATTGTTTTTGTTATAAATATATTTTGATAAATCTGAAAGCTTGTAAACTAATTTACCTTTTGCAGGATCTGATATATACACCTTTTCTTTTGTTATTTTATAAACTACAACAAAATGTTTTTCTTGCCAGTGTAATATAAATGGCAATGGTAATTCTTCAAAAAGTACAAGATCTTGATTATTTAACTTTTCTATCTGAGATTTTACTCCCAACATATCAAAACCTATTTTATTGCCAGCATAAATTATTGATTTTATTGAACTACCCTCACTATCAGTATTGCAAAGTTCTCTAAGCTGTGAAATTCCTATATTTCTTCCATAATGCTTTATTATTATTTTTAAACATGTTGGACCACAGTCTGAAGAATCTTGCTGTTTGAAGTATGGAAACATATAGTTATTGTTTGTTTTCTAATTGTTGCTGTTTAAATTCCTCTAACTTTGCCTGTTTATCTTTCCATGACTCTATACTCATACTTATATTATCAATTCCCAGTTCATCAATTATATATTGATTCCATTTATTAAAATTAACAGTATTTTTCCCTCGTTTTACTTCTTTTACATATTTAGAAGTAATAGAATCTGTATCACTTAAAGTTTTATGATAAATACTGTCAATTTCAGCATGACTAAAACTATTTGCGTCAAATTTATTTTGCATCTTTCGTCGCTCTATTTCATAAATATCAAAATAAATATTAACAAAAGCATTTGATATTGAATCTTGTGGAAAATAATAATATGTATTGTGACTATCGTATATAGTATATGACCTGCAATGTAAAGAATCAACACAATCAGTTACATCTAATAAAATTTGACATTTTAAATTAAAAGTATGAGAGTTGTATTCCTCATTGCTTAAGTAACTTACTTGAGGAACCCCTAAAATTGCAACTCTTTTGTTTTTATTCCAACGATATACCATATTCCTAAAAAAATGATTATCTAACGTATCACCAAACAAGCTCATTTCTGTTTCATTAATTAAATGAAAGCTGTTTAAGATCCGACCATCGATAAGAGTATTAAATTTATTTCTTTGATGATTAATAAAACTAATGTTTCCATCATGATATTTCCAGAAGGTGTTATTGTAAGGAATCATAGAAATATTATAATAATCGCCCATATCATGATTAATATCTATATATGGGAGAATAAAGTTTTTATTATAATTATAGCAATAAAGCAAACATTGAGAATTTATATCCCTTACTGTCTTTTTTTTATCGATTGTAATTGATCTATCACTAAAATATGTAAAAGCGTAATTAAAATAAATAACTTCAACATAATTTTTATTTTCATATTTAGCAAACTTAAAGTTCAAGTTTAAGTTTAACCTACTTAGCTTATCTGGATTTTCATTCCCTTCTCCATACATCGAAATAAATGGATGCATATGAGTATCTTTGATATGTAATGATAATTTTAAAATGTCATTATTATTATCTATATAAACGACTCCTGAAAAACAGTCTATTCGTTTTGACTCAAACCCAATCTTTAAATATTCATCTGTACCCCCTAGATATATTAATTTAAAATACTTTTTAAGCTTCCTCTTATTTAATTGTAATGGAATAAATGGAAAATTACCATAGTTTTCGATTATTGAAATATTTGCAATAGATTTAGATGTATTCATTGTTAGAAAATAATTGTCTTGAACTGTTCTTAACCCACACCTACCATGTTTATATTTTAATGATTTTAAACTTAATCCTTCAAACTTTGCGTTATAATAACATTCTAAAAATTCTAGAATAGTATCATTAGCTTTTGTTTCAACATTAAAATATGCTCTCGAAGTAGTAATTTCTGTGTTTTGAAGTGTTTTTTCTCTGCATGCTAAAATAATATCAAATAAATAATCATTATCAGCTGATACTATTACTTCGCTAAGCTTATAAGTATCTTTATTTAAATAAACTCTTTTGTTTTTTATCAGATTGGCATAAGAACATTCTTTTTGCTGATATCCAATATAAGAAAATATTATAATATCATTGCTATTTAAGCCAAGTACTACCTTGCCATCTTCGTTGGTAATAGTACCATTATTTGTTCCTTTTATCCAAACATTACAAAATGCTAAAGGTTGCTTATCATTTTTATCTAAAACTGTTATTGTTACTTTTTCTTGTGAATAAACAAATAATGTAAAACATAATAAAAGTATTGTTAAAATTTTATTCATAAGGATTATATTTACACTTTAATGGTTTATTTATTGAAATATCTGACTCTAAAAATGCACGACAATCTGTACATATATAACGAAACTCACAATCTTTACATATTTTAATGCTGTCTTTTTTGATTTTCCATACAGCTTGAAACTCTTCAAGTTTAATAACATCAATCACACTAGTATTAGATATATGTCCAAAACTATTTTTCATAGCAGGACAATTTTTAATTTGTCCTTTTTTATCAATACTTACTTTTCTATTTAAACAAGTATTAAAATACTGAGATTCTAAGAAATGTTCTAATCTTAAATTAAAATAATTTGCAGATACAATTCCACAACAATTTTCGTCTGTAACATTAATTTTTCTACATGCCATTGTCTGATGCATGCTTATTTTATAATTTTTATTAATTGAAGAAGAATGTAATATTAATGAATTTATCCTAGGATAAGATTTTACTATTTTTTTATAAATATTTAAATGTTCTGTTTTTTTTAAGATTAATTCAATCCTTATTAAAGTAGTACCGTTAAATTTATTAAGAAAATCACATAATAAATCTATTAAAACTCCATAATAGTCTCTAATTTGTATATCCTCGCAATTTAAGTAGTCTAAATCTTTAATTAATTGATTATAAACAGAAAAATCTGGATTCTTATTTAAATCAATAATACAATTAGTTATACTTGCAGGATAATCCCACTCTAAATTAAGTTTAGGAAAAAAATCTATTTCTGACTTATCACATAAAAAAGCATATTCTTTATCTAAAAGAAATTCAAAATATTCTAATATAATATCTTGATCTTGTTTATTATAATTATTTAATATCTGTTTTATTGAAAAATCTCTAGATTGATTATTTATTATTTCGAATATCTTATTATCTAAAAAATCTATTTGATGCCGTTGAAAATCGGATATTACAGTTCTATTAACACCTCTTGTTAATTGACAATTTTCAAACATTATTATATGCTTATCTGTATCTATTTTCATTTATTTATGTTTAGTTTTTTTTAGAAAAAATCAAGTTTTTTAGCGTGCAATAAAATCATATCTTCATAATGTCTGTTTAGTTATATCATTCTTGAAATACTTTTATAAAATGGGTCAATCAGTATTTTATTTGATTTATACTTATTTACATTTATCATTGTAGCATTATTTCCTTTACGTAATTTACTTACCTGCATTAATGAAAAGTTTACAGGAAACTGTTCTTTATTCTTTTGAATTATTGAAAGTAATTCGTCTCTATTTTTCATTTTGTGTATGATTAATTAAGGAATTACATATTTCTCTTTCTAAGTAATAATTACATGGATATGAAACCATTCCAAACTGACCAATTGGATTTATTTCTAAAAAATGAAATTTATTATCTAAACCATAAATTATATCTATTGAACCCGATTCATATTTAAGTTCATTCATTAATTTAGTTAGTTTTAACTCAATATTTTTTGGCAATTTAAAAGGAATGTTTCTATTAGGCAAATCATCGTTATATTTTCGGAAATCAACTTTAGTTTGCTTATCTTTTTGCGAAAAAATTGCCATTGAATAAAATTTTCCTTTCAAATAGAAACTTCTTACTTCAAATTTCTTTTGTATTTCTTCTTGAAATAAAGTTGATTCAAAGTTGTCAGGAATATTTTTTAGTACTAAATCATCAATTTTTTCTGTAAAAATTGGATAAATAGCTTCTTTTTTTCTAAATGAAAAACTTTCGTTAATTGATTTAGTTATTATATTTTTACATTTATTATAAAATAACATTAAGTCATTTTTACTAGTTGTTACAATAAACTTTGGAATATTTAAACCTATTTTTTGAGCAATTAATAAATTAATATTTTTATTTACATAAACACACGATGCACTATCTCCAATACTATAAATATGATATTTTAAATGAAATATAAATAATTCAAGTAATGATTTTTTTTCTCTAAAAATATAGTTGTTATATTCTTTATTAAAATTTTCATTTTGTGTTTTTTGGGAACGTAATAATAATGAAAATTCTCCTCTACGATACCAATAAGATGTAATTTCACTTGTATTAATAATAGTTCCATTATTTAATTCTACAATATAATTACTGTCTAATATATTTATATTTGTAACGAATGCAGTATCGTCAATTCTAATAAACTGTTGTTCGTTTTTACATAACCATTTAATAATATTAATTGTAGATGGATCTGTGCTAGTGCTTTGAATTAACATCATTTATTTAAGTATATTAAAACAGTCTATCTAATAACAATCAGATAGACTGTAAATTATATATTCTAAATTTATTTTCCCCAGACATAGAGCATTGCTTGCTCTTCGGCCCACGTCGAATCAATCTTCCACCTATCTCCAGCTAAACTACCACTAAAAGGATCTCTTCCCAGATCCAAACCATCTAAGATTGTTGTTAAACTACTAGGATTAGACGGTCCCATATAACTTGTGTTTGCTCCTAGGTACATTCCTCCAGTTTGCGAAAAGTCAATGTCGCCTAAAAGAGATTGTTTCTCCTTTTTAATTTGATTTAAAGATTTCATAAAATAAAAGATTTAATGTTTTATCCCAAAATGCAGAAATGCTAAGGGAGTTTTGGGATATTTAAAATACTCCCACAACTTTGCGATTAAATTTTTATCTCTTTTGCTAAAGAAAAAATTATTAAAAAACTTTAGATAGGTTGCACATATTACATATTCGCTTAAATTGCATTTCAAATTTAATAAAAAAACTATTAATTACAAAATATTTCTGGTATTTTTATATAATATTTTCATTTCCTTAGATATTTAGCTTGAAACAGCACTTATTACTTCACATTTACTCGACTTGTAGGCAAGAAACAGCTCTTTTGTTTTTAGCTTTGGCAAGTGTGGAGGAAAAACAAATGTGCTGTTTGTGGGCTGGAAAATAAAAGGGAGGACAAAATAAATTTAAAAGTTTCAGAAACGTAATTTTGGTAATGAAGAGCTTGTTGCTAACGGTCATATATGTATTATTAATTCATATAATATTTCCCAAAATCCCGATAAAGTATGAATTACTCCTACATATATCTGATATAATTCACTTTAAAATCCTTAATTATTTTACGATTGTAAATATAGAAAAAACAAATTGAGATATAAAACAAACTTTAACATATTTCACTTTACAAATTCTTTAATCCTTTTTCCTGCTTAGGCAACAATATTCCAAATCTTCTTTTATCAAAATTGCAGTAAGCATCAAAACGGAATTTTCTAAGCCAATCCAACACAAAACCCTCGCAAAACACATACAAATTTAAAAACCAAATATCAGATAGCAGGAGGCGGGGTAGTTCAAGCTGTAATATTCGCTTGGTGCTGTGCATGGATTATATTAATGTTTATTATATGCAGTCTTTTATTTCTTGATATTTTTTAAACTTGGATTTTCTTTAGTGTAATATTCTCCAACCACATAGTCACTGTTGTCTAATTCTTTCGTAATATATGAGGTTGTATAAATCATTTGAAATGAATTCACCTCATAATTTTCAACTCTTTCTATAAGTATTTTCTGCAAATTTTGAGCTCTTTTCATTTCAATACCTTTATCTTCCATATTGTCCGCAAAAATGAACCGAGGAAATCTCATATTTTCAATTTGCAACGATGCTAAGAATATTGAAAAGCGAGCAGAAACTTTCAAATAGAAGTTTGAACTAGCAGAATATTTTGAGAATTTATTTGATAAAAATGCTATATTATTAGAATAGTCAATATAAAAATCACTTGCATTTTTAAACTCATCTTGTCTATCCAAGTCATTATTTAATAAATAAACTCCTTCTTCTCGAACACGGTTATTTATATTTTCTTTTAATTGTGCTTGTTGTCTTTCTGTACGGAAAACATATGCTTTTAAGAACTTCACTTCTTTAACAAGTTGAGATTGCCTTTCAACTAGCTTCTCATATAACTCTGCATTCTCAAGCATTGTCCTATATTGTAGAATCTCACCTTCTAGAAATCCCTTTCTATTATTAAGGTCATCGACTAATTCTTCATTGAATGATTTTACATCTTCTAAAGCCGCATTCACCTGTTTTTGTATATCTTGAAGTTTACCAAGTTCAGCTGTATATTTCGATTCCAATTCAATTAAATTTCGTTTGTTTAATTCTAATAATTTCTGAGATTCATTGATTTGAAATCCAATTTCAAGCTCCATTCTTCTAGCCTGAACGACTCCAAATGATTTATCAATTGGCTCTTTACAAAGTTTACATTTTGTAACATCATCGTTAGGTTTAATCTTGGTTAAACATTCTGGACAATATTCCAATGGTAAGTTTCCTAGAAATTCCCGTGTTTGAATTGAATTCTTTAAAGCCTTTATCTTTTTATTAAGAGTTTCGATAAAATATGTAGAATCGTCAATTTCATTATTTAGAGTATTTATTTGCTGTTCTATCTCTACAACAAAATTTCTTTGAGCAATTGAACTTTCTGTTAGTTTTTGGAATGACAGTTTTGAATCAGCTTTATAACTAATTTCCTTCTCTTTTTTTCTTATTGATACGATTTCGTCTTGAATATCTGATATTTCTTTCTCTCTATTTTGAATGGTGGTTAATAAGTGACTAGGATTAAGGGATAACGGGTCTGAGAAAAAAAGACCTGTTGTTTTTATTTCATTTTTCAGTCTTTCCAACTCCTTTTCTGCTGCAATGAGCCTTTTTTTATTCTCATATAACTCTTCATTGTATACCCCTAGCAATAAATCTGAAACAGTCTCTCTTGTCAATTGACTATCAAAATGCTCATAATAGTAAAGTGAACTTGTAGGAGAGTCCTGGTCAATGTATAACAATCTTAAAATTTGGTGAAATGTTATATTGCTGTCACCTTTAACAATTGGCAAACCTAAGTTTTCAAATAGAACGTTTGAGAAACTTTTTCGATTGTCAGTTGTGCGATAGCCAAACTTTTGCCAACCTTTATCAATTGAGGGATTAAAACTTTCATCCATATCTCCCCAGAAAAAATACAATGGTGTTTGAGTATTTACATTGCCATCCTTGTCTTTTTCAATTTCACGTTTTATTGTAAAAATTGCATTATTCATTTCAATTTCGGCTAAGACTTCAGAACATAATCTTGCTTCTGGAACAAAGTCATTAAATGCACCGCCAAGCACAAAGAAAATAAAGTGAGTTATTGTAGACTTTCCACTACTATTATCACCTCTAATAATGTTAACACCTTTATGAAAAGTTTCATTATAGGCAATTTCCCCATTCTCTGTTAGGATGTAAAGTCTGTTTAGAAAAAGATTATTACGCATCGTATTTGCTTTCAATTAAGTTTGTTCTGCTCTTTAGACCATCAGTGCCAAAAAGTGAGATTTGATTAAAGTGAGATGTCATTATTGCAATCACATTTCTTTCTTTTGCTGTCAGTTCATTAAAATTATTAACGAATTCAATAAGGATATCTTTATTTATTATTGATACTCTTTGTTGATTCAAAAAGGACTTATCTATTATTCCATATGAAGCAATGCAATTGAGTGCAGCCAATTGATATGGTCTGATTTTTTCAAATATCTTTCTATTCTCTGAAATTTGTTCATAAGGATTTGCGGAATCTCGGATAAATTCCTTTCTAATTTTACGAATATCTGATTCTTCTCTTTTTAATTTGATTTCGTGAATTTTGCTTGGGAATAAAAAATAAAAATCCCAAATCCTAAGTCTTTCTATTTCTATTACAGTTTCATTTTCAAATTTATTCAAGAAATGAAGCAGTCTAAAAATTGTGTGATATAGGTCAAATGCTTGGTTATATACTATCATAGTTTTTCCAATTTAAGTGACATTGTCCTGTTAGATAATAAACCATACCAAAAATATCATCTGCATTATAATTCAGCACTTCATCAGCCTCTCCTTCAATATTTATTAAATCTAGCACTGGCTGGATTACTTTAATAACAACTTCCCTTAGTACTTGGTCCTTTGTTGCTCCTTCATTTATTAGTGGCAATATAAATGCTTCAAAATCCATTTTTATTTTACCAAATAACTGGCTGTCTATCCATTGTGCAGACTCAAAAAATTTGTTTAATTCTAAGCGTTTTGCATACTTTTCTTTTTTTCTTGTAGCCTCAATGATTTCATTTTCTCTAAAGCCTCCATCTTTCAATTTTGTTGGCATATCGATACCATCTCGACTTGTTAAATAGTATTTTAAAGATTCCATAATCCCTTCATACCTTTCATCGCTTGCAACTTCTTGGTTCAGTTTTTCAAATCTTTTTGAGAATCTGGTTTTTTTCCCTAAATAGACATTACCCTCAATGTTTGCAGCATTAACTTGGGAATGCACTCCTTGTTCATTATGTATTTCTTGCTTCATTAGAAATTTATGTCTCCAGTTATATTTTGAATATTGACTTGTTTGTCAATTTTTCCATTATTGGTAATATTTTGTTGGTAATATGTATTTAGCTCTTTTTCTCCATTTTTAACAGCACGTTCTAATTCATTTCTAAAGTCAATGTCATCGTTGATTTTTTTAGTTAATAATTGAATTAGATTTTCTCTGTCTTTTTCATTATTAATGTCAAAATCAGAATCTATTTCTTTACTTTTTGCAAATGGCCTCTTAATCAAATTCCAAATCCCTTCACCAATATTCTCAGCAATTTTTTCTCCTGTTTTTATTAGGTAAGGTGTGGCTAGTGCTAATGCTGTAGTAAGTAATGTAATTGGTTCCATATTATTTAATTTATTTAGTGCTGGTGTCTTTTTTTCAAGATTGCACACAACGGTCATATATGTATTATTAATTCATGTAATATTTCCCAAAACCCCAATAAACTATTAATAATACACCCATGCATTTATTATTTAATTATTTTACAATTGTAAATATAGAAAAAACAAATTGAAATATAAAACAAACTTTAACATATTTCACTTTACAAATTCTTTAATCTTTTTTACCTGCTTAGGTAACAATATTCCAAATCTTCTTTTATCAAAATTACAGTAAGCAGCAAAGCAGAATTTGTTAAGCCAATCCAACACAAAACCCTCGCAAAACACATACAAATTTAAAAACCAAATATCAGATAGCAGGAGGCGGTGTAGTTCAAGCTGTAATACTCGTTTGGTGCTGTGCATAGATTATATTATTGTTTATTAGGGGCTGGGCTTTATTTATTTTTAGTTAATTAGCTATTAATTTTGTAGTGCCTCGTGCGTTTGGGCAAGACATACTCTTTTACAAGTTTTGGTACGTGCGGTGGGCTTGAGCGACTTAGCAATGTGTGTGGCTGTGAAGCGTTGGCATTTTATTTTTTCTTTTTCTGTTCTATCTTTTTTATAGCTTTTTCAAAATCACCTTCTGCAATCATTTTTTGTTCAGAATCTTTAAATTTCTCAAATTCTTGTTCTGCATTTTCCTTTGCTAAAGTGTGTGATATTGAACCGGCATTATTTAAAATTTCTCTGTCATTCAACGTTAAGAATCCATTTAATTTTTCAATCCAATCTTTCATGTACATTGGAATTCTTCTCATTGCTTGTCCTTGTGCAAAAATCAAATACTGTTCAACCAAATTGTTTAGAGATGTTAATTCTACTTCGTTCAAATAGTTTTTAGCAATTGAAACATCTGCTTTTCTGATTTTATCACCTCTCCAATTTGTCAAGCCCATATTTTCTTTTGTTCTATCGGCTCTCAAACTAATTATTTCAGCAGCAGTTTGACCTGTAATTGCCCAGTGCAATTTATTTTGTACTGTTTTAAAGAAATCAATACTAATATTAAGAGTTGGGTCATAATCAACGCTTGTTGCATAAATATCTGTGATTTTTCTGTAGAATCGTTTTTCTGATGTGCGAATATCTTGTATCCGTCTTTCGAGTTCTTCAAAATAGTCGAAAGGCAAATCAGGATTTTTTAGTCGTTCATCATCAAGAACAAAGCCTTTTACAATGTATTCTTTAATATGTTGTGTAGCCCATTGTCGAAATTTTGTTGCTACGTGTGATTTTATTCGATAACCTACTGAAATTATGGTATCAAGGTTGTAAAATTTTTGCTTGCGTTTTACTTCCCTGTTACCTTCTTTTTGAACTTGTAAGAAATCCTTACAAGTTGCATCTTCCTCTAATTCTCCTTCTTCAAATATGTTTTTAAGGTGAATGGTAATATTTTGTGAAGTTGTCTGAAATAATTCAGCCATAAGCTTTTGAGTAAGCCAAACTGTTTCATCCTGAAAACGCACATCCAACTTTGTTTCTCCGTTTTCGGTTTGATATATTATTATTTGTGATTTATTTTCTTCCATTGTCATTTTAAATCAATCCGTTTCATAAAACCACAAATATATCAATTTACCACCAGAGTGTTGGCAAAAAACAGCTCTTTTGTAAGCTGAAGTATCGGCTCGTGTGTTAGAGCTTGCAAGTGTGCTGTTTTGCGAAGTGGCTGTTTCACATTTCCCCCTTTCTTTAACTACAAAATTACTACTGTCGTTTCTTTCTTAGGCTTGTTGGTAACGGTCATATATGTATTGTTAAATAATATAATATTTCCCAAAATCCCAATAAACTATTAATAATTCACCCATGCATTTATTATTAATCATTTTACAATTGTAAATATAGAAAAAACAAATTGAGATATAAAACAAATCTTAACATATTTCACTTTACAAATTCTTTAATCCTTTTTACCTGCTTTGGTAACAATATCCTCAACCTTTTTTTGCAGGGATTTATAGCAAGAAGTTCTTTTCTAATTAAAGTAGCCATGTAAATACAGTTCGGGTTGTAGTTTTGTGAAAATTTGCGAGTTCTTTTAGTGTATGGGTCTGTTTTTACCATAGTGCAGCAAGGATACTGATAATGATTTTTTGCTAAAAATGTAAAATAAGCCAAAACGCTACAACAAAATTATTTTTGATATTGTCAAGTTATAAATAAAAAAAGCTACCAAATTTGGTAGCCCTTTATTGTTGTTTTTGTACGTATTTCACAATATCATCACATGTCAAGTTACTAATTTACAGGTGTCATTAGTTCTTTGTACAGTTTCTCACCTTGGTAAGCTACTGAATATGTTTCGCCATCTATTATTACAAAAATAGTGTCCGAATCATTATTAATAACAACATTATTTCCGGTTGCATTGCTGCTTGCTTCATCATAAACTAGGTTAATAGTGTAAATGCTATAGCCAAATGCTTCAGAAACACTTGGGTCGGAGGCTCTATATCCATTTTCTCCATACTCTGAATGTGGAGTAGCTGTTATTTGATTGGGATGAGATGTCGAGTACATTTTTATTTCGGGTCTTAATTCCTCTTCATTATAATATTTAATATCTCCCATGAGATATCCTTGTCCACTTATGCTGGTGCTAATCACAATTGCTTTATTATATTTTCTTTTAAAATCTACAGTCTCAGTAAAGGCATTGTCGCCAATTTTAATTGTAATTTTGTCACCTGCTGGATTAACTTTCAGAAAACCTTTGTCAGCATTTGTAAAAGCTGCAACATTAAAGCTGCGATCAATTCGTTGAATATTATATTCGTCATTGCCCCAATCTAATATTGTATTGGCATATGCAGATTCAAAGGTATAACCAACAGGGTCGGCTTGTGAGGAATAAGTAATATTTACTTTGTCGCCGCTAAGAGTGTTGGGGGAGAGATTTGCAACATACCTTAAATCGTTTTCGCTAACTGATAATCCATTATCGGAGTCGATAATAATGTCCATATAGGAATTTTCAAGATCGGTAGGGTCTTTTTTACAGGAGTTAAAGATCATTAATGATGTTAAAAATACTAGGATAAGAATTGTTTCTAATTTTTTCATTTTGTAGTTTTTTTAGTGATAAAATAATTTAATAGTTTGCGTTTTACAAAAACAATGCCCTTTGTAATATTCTCAATAACAAATATTCTAAGTTTATATAAAACACATATCTAATTTATTAAAAACAATATTGAGTTTCTGTTCTATATTAAAGGAATTTAAGCTCTTATAAAGCTTGTGTCGTAGCTTGAGTGTATAAACTTTTTATATAAAATTACAAGTAGCAAGAAGAGTAATTTATTACCAAATATTTACCCATTCTTTTTTTGGTAAATACATAGGTTCGTCTTCTTGTATGTTAAAAGCATTATGAAAAGTTTCTAGTCCTGGGAGTTGCCCGTTAACTCTCCATTTTCCTAATGAGTGAACATCTTCTTTTGTTCTCCGGCGTATTTCGGTGTCTCTAATATTTTGTGCCCAAATTTTTGCATAAGCGAGATAAAATCTTTGTTCGGCCGTAAATCCGTCAATTTTTTCGGGAGTTTGTCCATCAAGGGCTTTCAAAAGTGCATCATAAGAAATTACCAATCCTCCATAGTCTGCTATATTTTCGCCAAGTGATAAATTACCGTCTGCATTCAAGTCATTAAGGACATTAATATTATTAAATCTTTCTACTAATATTTGAGTTTGAGCGTTGAATAGTTCGGCATCTTTTTCTGTCCACCAATCGTTGAGGTTTCCTTCCAGGTCATAATTTCTTCCTTTGTCGTCAAAGCCGTGAGTCATTTCATGGCCAATAACAACACCTATAGCACCGTAATTAACTGCGTCATCGGCATTCATGTAAAAGAATGGTGGCTGAAGTATGCCTGCTGGAAAGCAAATTTCGTTCATATTCGAGCTGTAATAAGCGTTAACGGTTTGCGGATTCATAAACCACTTAGTTTTATCTACAGGTTTACCTATTTGACTAATCATATCATTAAACTCAAATGTATTGGCTCTAATAATATTGGCATAAAACGAATCGTCTTCAATATTTAGTTTTTCATAATCTTTCCAGTTGTCAGGGTATCCAATTTTGACATTAATTTTAGCCAGTTTTTTTAAGGCTTTTTCTTTTGTTTCAGGAGTCATCCATTCTAATTGTGTTATCCGCTCAGCGAATGATGCTCTTAAATTTTCGACAAGGCTTATCATTCTTTCTTTTGCTTCAGGTGGGAAATATTTTTTGACAAAAATTTGACCGACTCCTTCGCCTAAACATGCATTGGTTTTGCTTACCACACGTCTCCATCGTGGCTGTTGAGTTAAGGCTCCTGTAAGAAATTTGCCATAAAATTCCCAATTAGTATTTACCATTTCGCTATGTAAATATGGAGCGGCAAAATTAATTACATTCCATTTAAGATATGCTTTCCAGGTTTCAATATCTATAGTTTTATATAAGTAGGATAATTGTTTAAAGAAGTCTGGTTGGCTAAGGTTTATAGTTCCTGGTATTGGTAAATTTATCTCGTTAAAGTATAGTTTGTAGTCAAATTCTGGGCTAACTTCTTTTACTTCTTTAACATTCATTCGGTTCGTTGTAGTAAAAGGGTCTCTAAGTTCCAGATTGGTCATAGATTTTTCTGCAAGTTGTTGTTCTAAATTATAGATTTCTTGTGCATTTTTATGTGCTAAATCTTTATCAGAACCTGCAATTATTAGCATATTTTCTATGTGATTTAAGTATTTTGTGCGAATTTCTTTAGATCTATCATCATTAGCGGTGTAATAATCACGGTTTGGCAATCCAAGTCCACCTTGATACAGATAGGCTATTTGCATATCGCTGTTTTCGCGGTCGGCAGATCCAAAAATATTAAATGTAGAAGATATTCCTTTTTTGTGAAGCTCAGCAATTTGTTTGGTTAAATCTTCTTTTGTTGATATTTTATCAATTTTTGATAGCATAGGTTCAATTGGCATTAAGCCATCTCTGTCAATTCTCGTTGAGTCCATTCCCAAAGAATAAAATTTTTCAATTTTCCACTCAATTGAATATGCTTCGTTTTCCTGCTCGGTGAGATGTTTGATTAAGTCGTTTACCTTCTGATTTGTTTCTTTTGCAAGGACATCAAAGGATCCATATCGGCTTTCTTCATCAGGTAAGGGGTTGTTTTTTTGCCAGCCTCCTGTTGCATATTGATAAAAATCTTCGCCTGGACTTACTGTCGTGTCTAAATCCGAAAGGTTGATTGCTTTAACTTCTTCGGTTTGCTTTGTGTTATCCATTTTTTGTTTTTTTGAATTGCATGATACAGTTAAAGTAACTGCAATAATTGTAATTAGAGGTAGAAAAAAATGTTTCATTATTGTAAAAATTGTAATTTCTACAATATTACTGATTATTTTTGAAACGTATTTTCTTTTCCTCACCTTTTAACAATCTTTTAATGTTTTTTAAGTGAGTTATAACAATTAGAATTGCAGCCACTACTGAAAATATGCTTAATGTTACTATTTCGTTTTTTTCGAGTATGTAGATAATTACTGGGAAAGTTATTGCTGCACTTATTGAGGATATTGAAACAATTTTTGAGAATAAAAATACCACTATAAATACGGCGAGGCTTAATCCAGCAGCGGCAGGGTGCAAAGCTAAAATAAGTCCAAGCATTGATGCAACACCTTTTCCTCCTTTAAAACCTGTAAATACTGGAAGAATATGTCCTATTACTGCACTAACTCCAAATAAGAGTTTTATTTGGTAAAACTGCTCCGATCCAACTATTACATCTGGGACAAACCAAATTAATTGTACTGCGAGATAACTTTTTAGAATATCGGTAATAAATACCGGTAAAGCAGCTTTTAAGCCTAATACCCGTAAAGTATTGGTTGCACCTGCATTTTTGCTTCCGTGTTCTCTAACATCGGTTTTGTAAAACCATTTTCCATACCATACGGCCGAACTAAAAGAACCTATAAGGTAAGAAACAATTGTGAATATAATTAAATAAACGAGCATATTAGTATTTAGTTAGTCTGTCCAAATCTCTTTTATTATCTCTGTCTTTTATGTCTTCGCGTTTATCATAAAACTTTTTACCTTTTGCTAAGGCAATATCGAGTTTGGCAAGTCCTTTTTTGTTAATGGTAAGTTGATAGGGTATAATTGTAAACCCTTTCTCAGTTACTTTTTTTTGCCATTTTCGAAGTTCTCTCGAAGTTAGTAATAATTTACGATCTCGTGTAGGTTCGTGATTGTTACATGTGCCAAGAGAGTATTCGGCGATGTGGATTCCTGTTGCCCACATTTCTCCTTCTCGAAAGACACAATACGCATCAGTAAAATTTATTTTTCCTTCACGTATCGATTTTATTTCGGTGCCAAGTAATACTATGCCAGCAGTTAATTTTTCAATTAACTCATAGCGGTAAAATGCTTTTTTGTTCTTATATGTAAATAAATTATCAGACATCTAAACTATAAATTCAAAAAATGGATAAATAATTGCAAAATGAAGAATTAAGTAAATTCCAACTATTAGTAATATATTTATTATAAAAAAAATAATTTCTTTGTCTTTCTTAATATTTAAAAAATTCCTGATCCCCCAAAATAAGATATAGAAACTGTATAATGATACTATTCCTAAGAAAAATAAGCTTGGAAAAATATTTAAAACAATTATTACAGAATAAAAGGGAGAAATAGTTGCTAGCATTAAAATACCAACTTTGGTTTTGTCTTTCTTTGTATCATAAAATGGTAGTAGCTCGTTAATAGCTAACACAAGACTAATAAAAAACACGAAATCAACAATTAGACTAAGAGAAGCATAAGTGATTATGTTTTGAATGCTTGAGGCTGATAGATAAGCTAGCGATTTTCCAACTATACGAGATATAAATGTAAGCCCTAAAACCCCTGTTAACAAAGGGAAAAGAAGCTTTTTGTATGTTAAATCGGTAAAATTAGATTTTTTCCAACCTAATGGAGGGCTGAGAATGATTTTTACAAAATTATTAGTTATATTTTTTATATTCATGTATATTATTTTTGAGCTTTTACAAAAGTAGTTTATTTTTTCTATTTTTATGGCATTTAAAACTTGAAAGATGCTAACAAAATATAATCTAATTGTTATAACTGGTGCTACTGCTGGAGGAAAAACTGCTGTTGCTTCAAGTCTTGCTAATAAAATTAATGGTGAGATTATTAGTGCTGACAGTAGGCAGGTTTATCGTGGAATGGACATTGGTACTGGAAAAGATTTAGAAGAGTATGTTGTGCATGGAAAGGTAGTACCTCAACATCTAATAGACATTGTTGATGCAGGGTATAAATATAATGTTTATGAATTTCAAAAGGACTTTTTTCGTGTTTTTGATGATATAAATTCACGTGGGAATAATGCTATATTATGCGGAGGAACTGGTCTGTATATTGAGTCTGTTCTTAAGAATTATCGTTTAATTCATGTTCCTGTTAATGAGAGTTTACGTAAAGAGCTAGAGAATAAAAGTGTTGGCGAACTTGAAGTTATTCTCAAATCATTTAAAAAAATGCATAATCGTAGTGATTTAGATACTCCCAAAAGGGCAATTCGTGCAATAGAGATATCAGAATTTTATGAAACGAATAATTTGAAAGAAGAGAAGGTTCCAGAAATCAATCCGATAATTTTTGGGATACATTTTGATCGAGATCAACGCCGTGCAAGAATAACAGAACGTCTTAAATATAGATTAGAAAATGGAATGATAGATGAGGCAAAAAGCCTGATTGATGCTGGTGTTTCGCATCAGGATATGGAGTATTATGGTTTGGAGTATAAGTTTTTAAGCTGGTACCTTTTAAACAAAATCACTTATGAGGAGCTATTTACAAAACTCAACATTGCTATTCATCAATTTGCTAAAAGACAAATGACTTGGTTTCGCAAGATGGAAAAAGAAGGAACAATAATCCATTGGATAGATGGAAATCTTGATTTAGAAGAGAAACTTGCTGAAATAATAAAGATTGCGGGAATAGTTAAATTATCGTAATAGTTTGAACTTATATTTTTAGATTTGTTTTTAAACTAAACCTGAAAATCCCATAAAAGCAAGAGCCAAAATACCGGCCATAACTAACGCTGCTGGGACACCTTGCATTGCTTTAGGAATAGGAAGTTTCTCTATGTGTTCTCGTAGTCCAGCAAAAATTACCAGAGCTAATAAAAAACCTAAAGCTGTTCCAACAGCATAAACAACACTAGAAGTGAGATTATAATCTTTATCAATTACGAGAATTGCAACACCAAGAATCGCACAGTTAGTTGTTATAAGTGGTAAAAACACTCCTAAAGCTTGATATAATGAAGGGCTTATTTTTTTAAGAATTATTTCTACCATCTGTACAAGTGAGGCAATGACTAGAATAAATGCAATTGTCCGCATATATTCTATCCCAAATTTAGACAATATATAAGTGTAAATAAGCCAAGTAACGATAGTAGCTAAGGTCATTACAAAAAGCACAGCTCCACCCATACCTGCAGCAGTTTTTACTTTTCCCGACACTCCAAGAAATGGACATATCCCGAGAAATTGTGCTAGTACAATATTATTAACAAATATAGCTCCGATTATTATTAAAATGTATTCCATAATTTTTATTTTTTCAAATTACTTATTTGCTTATTTTTTTCATTAAAACGATGAGGTATGCTAAACCGAAAAAAGCCCCGGGAGCAAGTACAAACACTAATATCCCATCAGGCTGAGTATAATCAGTTTCAGGATTAATTAAATGAGCAATCCCTTCAAAAATTTTCCAATTAAAGATCGCAATACTGCCAAGAATCTCTCTTAGTCCTCCCAATAGAGTTAGAGCAAAGGCAAAACCTAATCCCATGCCTAAGCCATCTATTAATGATGAGAAAACTGTATTTTTTGAGGCAAATGCTTCTGCACGTCCAAGTACAATGCAGTTTACAACTATTAAGGGTATAAATAATCCTAAGGATTCGTAAAGTGCTGGTACATAAGCCGACATTACGAGATCGATAATTGTTACAAATGAAGCTATTACTACAATAAATGCAGGAATTCTTACTTTGTCAGGAATAAATCCTTTGATTATAGCGATAACGACATTCGATCCAATTAGTACAAAGGTAGTTGCCAGACCCATTCCAAGTCCGTTTATTGCTGAGGTTGTAACGCCCAAAGTAGGACATAATCCTAAAAGCAAGATAAAAACTGGATTTTCTTTAAAAAATCCTTTTGTAAAGTTTTTTAAGTTATTCATTATCGTTTCCTCCTTCATTTGGTTCAACAATATTTTCCTCAATTATTTCTGTTTCGGCAGTTTCTTTTTCTTGAGAATTGCCGTCAATAGTTTCCATATATACTGTCCAAGCTCTCTGTATAGCATCACAGTATGCTCTCGAAGTAATAGTTGCAGCAGTTATTGCATCAACCTCTCCGCCATCTTTACTTACTTTGAGGGTTTGGTCTTTCATTGTAGATATATCTAGACCTTTAAACTGTTCGTTCCAATTGTTTACCGACTTGCTAGACTTATCTCCCAGTCCTGGTGTTTCTTTATGTTCAAGGACATCGGAATCGATTATTTTGCCATCTGCATCAAAACCAACCATTACTCTAACTAAACCACCAAAGCCATCGTTAGAAAACGAATTAATTGCGGTTCCAATTGTTTTATCATCAATACTTACTGTATAAATATAGATATCTTTTCCTTCTATTTCAATTGTCTCCGTTTCGATTGTACCCTTATCTGCATCTGGAACAACAATATTTATTGCATTTTTTAGTTTTTCATCTTTTGCTTTTTGGATAGGCTCTTTTGTGATATTATAAACGTATCCAAGAGCGACTGATGCAACTGCCGTAATGATAAACAGAGTGAGCGTCATATTTAAAAATGTACTTTCTTTCTTTGCCATGATAATTATTTTTTAATGGTTTCTCCAAATCTTTTTGGTTTCAGCCAATTATTAATAAGTGGTACAACTGAGTTCATTATAAGAATAGCGAAGGATATACCTTCAGGATATGCTCCCCAAACTCTTATGAGAACAGTAATAACTCCAATTCCCACCCCGTAAATTAGCATTCCTTTCGGTGTCATGGGTGATGTAACCATATCAGTTGCCATAAAAATTGCTCCTAACATTAAACCACCTGTAAGCAGATGAAAAACCGGACTAGCATAGGTTTCGGGATTAATTCCGTAAAGTATCGCCGAGAAAATAGCTACAGTACCGATAACTGATACAGGAATATGCCATGTAATTATTTTACGGAATAACATAAATAAACCTCCTAAAATAAGAGCGACAGCCGATATCTCTCCAAGGGAGCCTCCAATATTTCCCATAAACATATCGGCATATTCATGTGGCATAGAGTTCATAATTGACGAGTAAGATTCACCATTTTTTAAACCTTCTTTCATAATTGCTAAAGGAGTTGCACCTGTTTGAGCATCTGTCATAGCAAAATTTAGAACCGAGACTTTTGGCCACGATGTCATTTGCACAGGAAAGGATATTAGTAGAAAAACTCGACCTACTAGTGCTGGGTTAAAAGGATTATTACCTAATCCACCAAAAGACATTTTACCAATTCCTATTGCCACTAAAGCACCAATAACAATAATCCACCAAGGTAGATTTGCTGGGACATTAAAGGCAAGTAGCATTCCTGTTACAATTGCAGAGCCATCGTTGACCGTTAGTTTACCTTTAATAAAAACTTTTTGAAATAGCCATTCAAAAAATACACATGACGCTATAGCAATTAGATTAACTTTAATGGCATCGAAACCAAAATAATAAACAGATACCAGTAAAGCGGGTATCATTGCAATAATGACTCCGTACATGATTTTTTTTACGGAATCTTTTCCATAATCATGAGGAGACATTGAAACTGTTAACTTGTTAGTAGCCATTGTTTTATGATTTTTTAGATCTTAATATTTTATTCAAATTTGCTTTTCCTAATCTTATATAGTCTAATAGCGGAACACCTGCTGGACATGTGTAAGCGCATGAGCCGCATTCGATACAATCCAAAACTCTTTCTGTTTGTAAGTCTTCGTACATTTTTACAACAGTCATGTTTTTAAGTTTGTATGGTTCTAATCCCATTGGACAAACCGACATACAACGCCCACATCTAATGCAATTATATGTTTCTGGTCGTGAAGATGCTTTAGCAGGAATAATGAGGACTCCTGATGTGCCTTTTGTAATAGGAGTGGTAATTGTGCTAAGAGCTTTTCCCATCATTGGACCGCCACTGATTACTTTTCCTGTATCTTCGGGCAATCCTCCTGCTGCTTCGATAAGCTCAATTGTAGGTGTGCCAATTCTTGTTAAGATATTACAAGGTTTTGATACTGATTTTCCTGTAACTGTAACGACTCTCTCAAATAATGGTTTGTTTTTTTGTACGGCTTCATAAGTTGCAAATGCGGTTCCTACATTTTGTACAACGCACCCAACATGTATAGGAAGCCCTCCCGATGGAACTTCTCGGTTGATAAGAGCTTTAATAAGTTGTTTTTCGCCTCCTTGAGGATACATCACTTTTAGTGGATGCACTTCAATGTTTTTATATTTTTTGGCGACTTCGCTCATTAATGTTATTGCGTCAGGCTTATTATTTTCAATACCGATAAGTATTTTAGCAGCACCAATTGCCTTTTGTATTAATTGGCTGCCCACCATTATCTCATCTGCTTTTTCTAGCATAAGTTGGTGATCGGCAGTAAGGTATGGTTCGCACTCAACAGCATTTATAATTAAATATTCACAAGTTTTACCTGGAGGAACAGATAATTTGACGTGAGTTGGAAAAGTAGCCCCGCCAAGTCCTACTATTCCGTTATCCAAAACTTTATTTCTGATTTCATCAATGGAAATATCAATATTTGAATTTAACTCGGTAGTTTTATCAATGCTATCTAACCACTCATCGCCTTCCACATTAATAATGACACAGTCTTTTTTATATCCTGAAGTCTCTAGTACCTTATCAATTTTTAAGACTGTTCCCGATACTGATGAGTGAATATTTGTAGAAACAAAACCACCACTTTTAGCAATTATTTGGCCAACTTTTACTTGATCTCCTTTTTTAACAACAGCTTCTGCTGGTGCTCCAATATGTTGAGCAATAGGAATGCTTACCTGTTTTGGTAATTCGATGGTTTCGATGGGTTTTCCTGATGAGAATTTGTTCTCTTGAGGATGTACACCGCCTTTTGGAAAAGTTTTTAACACTGTTATATCTCCTATTAATTTAGTTTATTCGTTTAATTTTCTATTTCGCTGGTTTCTTTTTTTTCTACTTTTTCTTTACGTGGTGGAAAATTTAATTCCAAAATAGCACCTGTAGGACATACTTCGACACATTTTCGACAAAGTTTACATTTTTCGTAGTCTATGTATGCACAGAAGTTTTCTACAACAATTGCATCGAAAGGACAAACTTTTACACATTTATTACATGCAATACAAGCTGAGTCGCAAGCTCTTTTTGCGGGAGCTCCTTTATCGTGATTAACGCATGAGACGTAGATTCTACGACTCTTTTTTCCTTTATTTCTTAATTCAATAATATCTTTTGGGCATGCAGTTACACAAGCACCACAGGCTGTGCAATTATCCTCGTCAACAATTGGTAATCCAGATTCTTCATCAATATGGATGGCATCAAAAGTACAAGCTTCAACACAATCTCCTAATCCAAGACATCCATAAGAACAGTCGGTATCACCACCAAATAATGCAGCAGAAACTGCACAAGACAATGCTCCTTCATATATAGATGTTTTTCGACGTTTATCGTTCGACCCATTACACCTTACAACTGCAATTTGCTGCTCTTTTTCTTCGGCTGTTAGACCTAAAACTTCGGCTATTCCTTTCATTACTTCGTTTCCGCCAGCAGGACAAAACATCCCATCAAGAGTTTCTGCTTTAACGCATGCTTCGGCAAATCCTCGACAGCCAGGATATCCGCAACCACCACAATTAGCACCGGGAGTGCAAGCCTCAACTTCGTCTATTCGTGGATCTTCGATAACTTTAAACTTTTGGGCAACCACAAAAAGTATTACTGCTAGCACAACGCCTAAAGCGCTCAGGGTTATTAACGTATTTAGAATAATATCCATAATTTAGTAATTAAGTTTCTCTATATCGAAATTAAATTCTCTTTTTATTTTGTCTTTTGAAAGATATAATAGGAAGTAGTAAGGACCTAAAATTAGAAGCGATGACAAACCAGCTAAACCTTCTGATACATTTAAAAATACTAGTATTAATAATGTTGCAAGCACTACTAAACAAGGCAGAACATATCCAAGAAATAGTGCCTTCATACCAAGAGATGAACGCATTATTACTTTAACTTTATCTCCTATATTAAATGTTTTGTTATCAGTTTTTACCTCTATTGTTTTTAGAGATGAATCTATTCCACAAACTGATTTTGCATGACATGCAGCACATGCCGATTGAACAACTAAATCTACTAAAATAGCATTGCTTTTAATATCTGCTACAACACCCTTATGTTCAATAGTCGAGTCTTTACTCATAACAATCCTTTGAAAAAACACTTACAAAAGTAAAATTTTTGTTATGGTTTTATATTGTTAAACAACATTTAATAATAATATCGCTCTAATTTAGAATCATTTTAAATTAAAACACAATTTAATTGTGATAAATTTGTGCGTAATTGTTTTGTTGTTGTTTGCTTGATGTTTTAAAGTTAAGCAGCATGTATAGTGGCTCTAATTGATTTTATGTTTAATATAACTTATGCAGATTGTTTAATTATTGCAGAAGAATATTGTAGAGGTGCTTATACGGATGCAATTTGTAGGGCTTGTGTTGAGTATAATGAGCCGATAAGCAAATTTGGATAAAATATTAAGATTTAAAAAGTAAAACCAAAATTATGACAAAAGAAAAATCTAAGTTGCCTGTCATAATTCTTTAGATTATAATTGCTATAGTAATTTTTAATAATGCTTGGTTTATGATGGATAAAGATGTTTCTTTTTGATTAAATTTTTTCTCAAATTTTGCCGTTGTAAAAACAAAGCATAACAACTATGGCAACTAGAACCGCAAAAATAAAATAGATTAGACAAAACAGCAGATTGGAATCCCAAAATAATAATAAATGATTTTAAAAATATGGATAAAGAAGCCGAAAAAGGGTCTTTGATGCGTATGTCTCAATATAAAAAACCTGCTATCAAGTTTCTATGAAATGCTTGCTAACAGGTTTTTAGTTTAAGTATTTTTAAGTGATCTAGTCAGGATTCGAACCTGAGACCTACGGCTTAGAAGGCCGTTGCTCTATCCAGCTGAGCTACTAGACCATTTTATTCGGGCTGCGAAGATATAACAAGAATAAAGAATATGCAAGTATTATTGAAAAAAACTAATATTTTTTTATGTTTTACATCGTTGGTAGTTTAAACTCAAACTTAAATAGTGTCTGTCCATAATGTCCGATTTACTCACAATGGAATTTTAATTTAGCGGTGTTCATGATACCGCTTTGCTAAATTCTTCGTTTCGACACCGCTCACTTCTCTGTCGGCTGACGGATCAGCACTTAGCAATGTATCACGTTATGCTTGTTTTGAAAACATTCATCCGTCAGCTAACGGACTTCTGACTATAATGCAAGTATAACGTGATATATTGATTCTTTGGTTAGCGGAGAAATGCTGAAATTGACCACTATAGATGGACATTATTTTACTGTTATTTTCTATACTGTTTTCAATTTATTATTTACCCTGACCTTTAGGTCGGGGTAAATTAGTTAATTATTGTTGGCTTTAGCCATGAATATTTTAAACCTAAAAGTTTTTATTACTGTCAGGGCTAATATTACTGTCAGGGCTAAAGCCCTTTTTTTCGTTTATGTTCTTGCTCCCCGCCCTGAAGGACGGGGTTAATGTTTCTTTTTCCGCCAACTTGTTTGTGTTCTTGATCCCGTCCTAAAGGACGGGGTTAATGTTTCTTTTTCCGCCAACTGGTTTATGTTTTTTATTCCGCTCTAAAGGACGGGGTTAATGTGTGTTTCTCCGCCAACTAGTTTGTGTTCTTGATCCCGCTCTAAAGGACGGGGTTAATGTTTGTTTTTCTGCCAACTGGTTTATGTTCTTGACCCCGCCCTAAAGGACGGGGTTAATGTTTGTTTTTCCGCTAACTAGTTTGTGTTCTTTATCCCGCCCTAAAGGACGGGGTTAATGTTTCTTTTTCTGCCAACTCGTTTGTGTTCTTGTCCCTGCTCTAAAGGACGGGGTTAATGTTTGTTTTTCCGCCAACTAGTTTGTGTTCTTGATCACGCCCTAAAGGACGGGGTTAATGTTTGTTTTTCCGCCAACTAGTTTGTGTTCTTGATCCCGCCCTAAAGGACGGGGTTAATGTTTGTTTTTCTGCCAACTGGTTTATGTTTTTTATCCCGCTCTAAAGGACGGGGTTAATGTTTGTTTTTCTGCCAACTAGTTTGTGTTCTTTATTCCGCAAGTAAAGAACAGAGATGTAAAGACATTTGAAATATCTAAAGTTTTAAGGTTTTAACATGTATTAGTTGAAAACATTTGAAACATCCTTATTAAAAATAAATAATAAGCAGTATTTTTACTAAAAAAAATATGATAAAAACTGGTATATACGGATTGCCAAAATATGAGTTTAATATTATCGAAAAGATAATGGATGTTCCAGAGCTTAATATTATCGGTATGTATAATCCGAATAATAACACCACAAATGACGCTCAAAAATATAAGCTCAAATCATATACCGATCCGTCTTTATTAGTAAATGAAGTTGAGGCAATTATTGCACTATCACCAATGTCTGGTTTAAAATACGTTGAAGAACTTGTACGAAATTCAAAGCATGTTTTTTTTGAGCCATCTTCGGATTATTGCAATAGAGATGTAAATAAATTATCTGATATTGTTGATGAGGCAGATGTTAAAGTTCAAGCTGGTTTTCATCATCGATTTAATAATACATTTTTATCAGCCAAACCATTTATTATAAAACCAAAATTTATACAAGCAAATTATTTTAAGAAATTTTCTTGTGAAACAGCGTCTTGCTCAGTATTAATGGATATGTTAATAAGTGATATAGATATTGTTTTGGGAATAATTAAATCGAATATTAAAGCTGTTTATGCAAATGCAACTACCATAAGTAAAATAAGTCCTGATATTATTAATGTACGCTTAGAATTTATGAATGGTGCAGTGGCTCAACTTACTGCTGGTCGTATTGCTACCAGCAATGCGCATGAGATTAGTTTTTATTGCGATAAAGACTATACGAATATCGACCTTATTAGAGATAAGGCTTGGCAAGTAAAAAAACGCAATCAGGATAGTGAAATCAAGTTGTTTCAAGAGAATATTGGTGACTTAATAGTAGATCCGATTCCTGTAAAACCTAATAATCATTATTATGATGAGTTTTCTTCTTTTGCTAAATCTATTGTTTTAAATAAGTCTCCTGAGGTAAATCTTGAGACAATATTGAATACATACTCTGTTGCATCTCAAATTAAAGATAAAATAAAATTGTCGATAGGATAATTTTATTTCTTTGAACGCAATATTAGATATATCTTTGCGTTGTTAATTGTGCATATTAAGTAAAAAAAAGTGATTGTGGGTAAAATTGTGTTTTTGATTATTGTGATTGTTTCTTTTTTCTATTCCTGCGAAATTATGAATCCTCCGGAACAAATTCCTTCGTATGTATCAGTTGATACTATTGCGATTTCAATTGCAAATCCTTCTCAAGGTACAGCTGCACACAATATAAGCGATTGTTGGCTATATGTAAATAATAAACTCGTAGGTGTTTTTGAAGTCCCCTTTACAGTACCGGTTTTGGAGTCAGGTCCTCATGATATACAAATTGAACCTGGAATTAAAAACTCGGGAGGTAATGCCGCACGTGAGGTTTATCAAATGATGAACGGATATAGCATTAATACGGTTTTAGAAGAAAAAGAGATTGTTAAAGTAAATCCGGTGTTTGAATATAGACCTGCAGTCATATTTGATTTGGTAGAGGATTTTGAAGATATTGGCATTGAATTTCAGGTTAGTGAGCAAAGTGATACTGTAATATACTTAGTGTCTGATGAAAATGCCTTTGAAGGAAAGTCAATGTACTTTTGTGTTGATAAGAATAGACCTAATTTTGAGTGCCGTAGCTCTCAACTTTTCGAGATTCAAAAAAATGGGCCAGCGTTTCTCGAAATTAATTTTAAGTCAAATGACTTTTTTAATTTTGGGATATTTTCAAAAGAATATACTGGCTCGAGTATTAATGAAATACGAAAACACATATACGGGTTTAATCCTACTGACGAATGGAAAAAAGTTTATATTGACTTAAATTACTTTGTAAATAATGTTAGTGGAACGGAATTTAGACTGTTTTTTACAGCTGTATATGCAGAAGAATCGGGTTTGGAAAAATCGGAAGTTTATATCGATAATGTTAAATTAATTTACTTGCCTACTCAGTAATGCAGAAATCTAGACATAATTTTAAATACATATTTTTTGATTTTATTGCAGCAGCAATAACTTGGACGTTATTTTTTAGTTTTAGAAAACTATATATCGAACCACAAAAATTAGGATACGATATCCCTTTAGAGTTTGATACAAAGTTTTATGCAGCACTAATTATTATTCCAGTATTTTGGCTTGTTTTACATTTGTTAAGTGGATATTATCGAGTAGCTTATCGAAAATCAAGGTTGCAAGAACTTGGTCAAACTTTGCTTACAACATTATTGGGAGTAATAATTATATTTTTTGCTTTTATACTCGACGATTGGGTAGGGCAATATAAACATTATTATCTTATGTTTCTTACTCTTTTTGTGTTGCAGTTTACAATTACTTATATTCCACGATTAATTATCACTACAATTACGAATAAACGTGTACATGCACGTAAATTATTGTTTAATACCTTAATTATTGGCTGTCATAAAAAAGCTGTAAAACTTTTAGAAGAGGTTGAAAATCAAAAAATATCTTCAGGTCTAAAATTTGTAGGATTTGTTTATGTTGATGAGCAAGATGAGTATTTATTAGATAATTTATTGCCTAATTTAGGTTATATTGACGATGTAGAACAAATAATTGCAGATTATAAAATCGAAGAGATTGTTATCGCTGTAGAGTCACGAGAGCACTGTAAGATAAAAAACATTATCAATAAATTACAAGGCACCAAAGTGCTAATAAAAGTTATTCCAGATATGTATGATATACTAATTGGAAAAGTAAGAATGTCATCAATTTTTGGAATGCCTCTGATTGAAATTAACCATAATATTATGCCAGTTTGGCAGCAACATGCTAAACGGTTGATAGATGTATTATTGAGTATCTTGGCTATACTTATTTTATTGCCTGTTTATATTGTGCTAAGTATTGGGGTAAAGTTAAGCTCTTCGGGTCCAATATTATATAGTCATTATCGAATAGGTAAAGGTAAAAAACCTTTTAAAATATATAAATTTCGATCTATGTTTGTTGATGCCGAGAAAAATGGTCCAGCTTTGAGTAGTAAAACAGATAGTCGAGTAACTAAGTTTGGGAGATTTATGCGTAAAACTAGACTTGATGAGATCCCTCAGTTTTTTAATGTGCTTAAAGGAGATATGAGTATTGTTGGTCCTCGTCCAGAACGTCAGTTCTTTATTGATCAAATAGTAGAAAATGCACCTCATTATGTTCATTTATTATCAGTTCGTCCTGGGATTACATCATGGGGACAAGTAAAATATGGATATGCTGAAAACGTTACTCAAATGATAGAAAGATTAAAATATGATATAATATATATCGAAAACAGATCGCTTTATATCGACTTCAAAATAATGATCTATACCGTAAAAATTATCTTTCAAGGTAAAGGCATGTAAATCTATATAAAACCAGTTGTTTATTAGTAATCTGATTATCAGAAGTTTAAATTCTTAATAAACTTTTATTTATTTTCTTTTTAATTTCTAAAAAAGTATTATATTTGCACACTCTTAATAAAAATAAATAATATTAATAAAACGTATTTTAAAATGACAAAAGCAGACATAGTAAATGAGATATCTCGAAACACTGGGATTGAGAAACTGGTAGTTCAGAAAACTATTGAAACATTTATGGATGTTATAAAAACATCTTTAGTTGATGGTGAAAATGTATATTTAAGAGGTTTTGGTAGTTTTATTGTTAAACCACGAGCGGCAAAAACAGCTAGAAACATATCAAAAAACACTACTATCACTATACCTGCACATAAAGTGCCTGCTTTTAAGCCTTCAAAAGCGTTTGTAATGGAAGTTAAAGATAATCATTAAATTTTACAGTTATGCCAAGCGGAAAAAAACGAAAAAGACATAAGATGTCAACTCACAAAAGAAAAAAACGTTTACGTAAAAATAGACATAAAAAAAGAAAGTAAACTTTTTTGTTTGTTAAGTATTATGATAATCAAACCCGCGAGATAAAACACTTTTTCACGGGTTTGATTTACTTTTATAAAAACGATAGATATAGTGAGCCGGCAAAACGAAGAAACTCATAGTGAGTTATATATCGATGTTCATAGCTCAGAAATCAACATAGCCTTATTACACAATAAAAAGCTGGTTGAATTAAGTAAAGAGCGTAGTAATATTGAATTCTCTGTAGGGGATATTTATCTAGGTAAAGTTAAAAGACTTATGCCTGGGTTAAATGCTGCATTTATTGATGTTGGATATAAGAGAGATGCTTTTCTTCACTACTTAGATCTTGGAGCTGGGTTTCAAACACAAAATAAATTTCTTCATATAGGCTTATCAAAAAAACAAAAGAACATAAGGTTTAGTAAGATTAAGCCCGAAGCTGATATCGATAAATATGGCAAAATTACTGATGTTCTTACGGTAGGTCAATATGTCTTGGTTCAAATAGCAAAAGAGCCCATATCATCAAAAGGACCCCGTTTATCGTGTGAACTTTCAATTGCTGGTCGTAATTTGGTCTTAATGCCTTTTGGAGCAAAAATATCGGTAAGTCAAAAAATAAAATCTGTTGAAGAAAGAAAACGATTAAAAAGACTTATTGAAAGCATTACGCCTTTAAATTACGGAGTGATTGTACGAACTGTTGCAGAAACCAAAATGGTTGCAGATCTTGACAAAGAATTAAATCTGCTAATCGAAAAATGGGAGACACTATATAGCGAACTTAGTAGTGCTAAACCACCGAAATTAATGATTGGTGAGATTAACAGAACAACTGCTATTTTAAGAGATATACTTAACTCTACATTTAACCAAATATATGTTAATGATAAAACTACTTATGAAGGGATAAAAGACTTTATTACCGAAATCGCTCCTGAAAAAAGTAAAATTGTTAAGCTGTATAACGCAAAAGAGCCAATTTTTGATTACTTCGATATCGAAAAACAAATAAAAACCTCTTTTGGGAAAACTGTCCCGATGCGAAATGGAGCTTATTTAATTATTGAACATACAGAGGCTGCTCACGTGATTGATGTAAACTCTGGGAATAGAAGTAATTCTGAGCAAGACCAAGAGGAGAATGCAACAGAGGTTAATTTAATTGCAGCCGAAGAAATTGCTCGACAATTACGATTACGAGATATGGGTGGAATAATTATTGTTGATTTTATTGACATCCATAATGAGAAAAATAAACGTAAAGTGTTTGATAAACTTAAGGAAACTATGGAAGGGGATAGAGCCAAATTTCATATTATTCCATTAAGTAAGTTTTGTGTGATGGAGATAACTCGTCAAAGAGTTAGGCCCGAAATGGATATTAAAACATCCGAAAAATGCCCGTGTTGTAATGGAAGTGGGAAAATTGGGGCTAGTATTTCTCTTACTGATGAGATTGAAAATAGCCTTAAATTTATTATAAAAAAGCATAAATCAAAAGAAATAATTATTAAAACTCACCCTTTTGTTTACGCATATTTGACAAAAGGTTTAATAAAATCAATGCGAAAAATTTGGCAAAAATCATTTAACTGCAAAATTACGATAAAACCAATGATGGTATATTCATATATGGAGTATCATTTTTTTAATTCTGCAGACGAAGAATTGTTTTATTAAGTTAACTTAATTTATTTAATATGAAAATTAAACAAAAATTACTGATGTATCTTGGGATACTTTCGTTTGTGCTATTGTTAAATCCTGTTTTTGCTCAAGTGGATGAACCCGTAAATTGGAGTTTTTCGACAGAACAAATCGATAATGAGCATATTAATTTAATTATGAAAGCCCAAATTGAAGATAATTGGCATCTTTATGGACAATATTTTGGCTTTGGTGGTCCAATGCCATTGTTTTTTGAGTTTGATATAAATGAAAACTATGAAATAATTGATAGCGTTATTGAAAATCCTGTTCCTATTACGGAGTTTGATGAGGTGTTTGAAGTTGAAGTGAATTATTTTGAACATGAAGCTAGGTTTTCTCAAAAAATTAAGGTGATATCCGATAAAGGATTTAATATAACAGGGATGATTGATGGACAAGCTTGTTTCGAAGATGGTGCTTGTATGCCAATAAGTGCTGATTTGTTTTTTGAAATAAATGGTGGTGCTGTTGTAGAAAAAGACCAAAGCTCCGAAACTGCTGCTCTAACTCCTGTGATAGTTACAGAGAATGAATTTGATAATAAGAGCACTAGCGATAATACATTATTGTCGTTTTTCTTAATCTCATTTATTTTTGGAATAATCGGAATACTCACTCCTTGTGTGTTTCCAATGATACCAATGACAGTGAGTTTTTTTATGCAAAAAAATGAGAAGCGCTCAAAAAATATATTAAAAGCATTAATCTTTGGATTATCTATCACTGTACTATATGCTTTGGTAGGTTTGATAGTTTCTATTACTAGTGCTGGTGCCGATTTTACTACTGTATTAAGTTCGCACTGGATTCCGAATGCGATTTTTTTTGTTTTATTTCTCGTTTTTGCTGCTTCGCTTTTTGGCTTGTTCGAGTTCGTTTTACCTACAAGCTTTGCTAACAAGGCTGATAAACAGGTAGATAAGGGAGGACTGATAGCAGCATTTTTTATGGCATTAACAACTGTAATTGTTAGTTTTAGTTGCACGGGTCCAATAATTGGTGCTTTATTAGTTAAGGCTGCTAGCGGAAATGTACTTGAACCGCTTATTGGAATGTTAGGTTTTGGACTTGGCTTTGCATTGCCATTTACTCTGTTAGCACTTGCTCCAGGAATGATGAAAAAATTGCCTAAATCTGGGGGGTGGTTAAATGCAGTAAAAGTTATCATGGGATTTATAATTCTCGCTTTTTCTTTAAAATTCTTCTCGAATATCGATCAAAATTATCACCTTGGGGTATTAAGCCGAGATTTATATATCGGTATTTGGATAACTATATTTATTATAATGGGTATTTACTTGTTAGGTAAAATAAAATTCTCTCATGATAGTGATGTTCAGCATGTTGGGTTTTTTAGGCTAATTCTGGCAATGGCCTCATTTATATTTGCTATTTATTTATTCCCTGGTCTGTTTGGAGCAAACCTCAGTGGTATCGCTGGATTATTGCCTCCCAAATCTTCACAGAAATTCGACTTAACTCGAACAGTGGATCATACAAATGAAGAAAATACTTTGTGTGAAACACCAAAATACTCAGAGTCTATGAATATGGCTTATAATGTTAATGGCTATTTTGATGTTATGCAAGGGATAGAATGTGCTAAATCCCAAAATAAACCGGTGCTTCTTTATTTTACTGGACATACATGTTCAAACTGTAAAAAAATGCAAGCAGCTGTATGGTCAAATCCTACAATTAATGAGTATTTTAATAATAAACTTGTTATGACCGCTTTATATACAGATGAAAAATCTGTAATCTTAGATGAAGATAGCTGGTTTAAATCGTCTAATGATGGTAAAATCAAAAAAACTCTTGGAGATGCAAACTTAGATATTCAAGTTGTTAATTTTAAGACTAAATCTCAGCCTTTTTATGTGCTTATGAGCCCAGACGGTAAGGTACTTACCGAACCTATGGAATACAATTCAGATGCTGATGAGTTTTTAGAATTCCTGAAAAAAGGAATAGAAAATTTTGAAACTATTAGCAGCGAAGAGTAAAAAATAATTATCTTTCATATAAAAGCTGTCTGCCTATACAGGAGACAGCTTTTTTTATTTATAAATTAAATAATTTGTTATGTTTAATTTATTCATAAAGAAGCAATTATTTTTGTTGCAACACAATGCATTTTAATTTATATTTGTATCTGGAATATGAAGCTTATAAAAAATATAATTTCTAAAGCTGTCTTGGCTTTTGGCATAATAGTTATTGTGTTATCGTTTGATTCGTGCAAATCGACCAAGCATGTTGCTGATGATGAATATTTACTTGCGAAAGTTAATTTTGACATAGATAACTCAAATGTTGACCTTGAAGATTTAAAAACTACACTTAAGCAAAAACCCAATAGAAAAACATTATCTGTTTTTAGGTTTCACCTTATGGTTTATAATTTGGCAAAATCTGGGAAAGAACGTAAGTTTAAAAACAAGATTGCAGATGTGATAGGAGAGCCTCCTGTTATTTATGATGAGTTTGCCACGACTAAGACTGTTAGTGATATAGAAGCCTATTTGCATGCTCAATCATATTATGAGGCAGAAGTGAAACTTACTGAAAAGAAAAGAAAAAAGAAAATAAATCTTACATATATAATCGAAACTGGGAAACCATATATAGTCTCTAATTTGGTTTATGATATTGTGGATCCTAAAATTAAAGAGCTTGTCTTACTGGATACTGTTAATTCCTTACTTTCTACGAATATAAATTTTAATACCGATGAGCTTCAGGATGAGCGAGAACGGCTTGTTCGGATGCTAAAATCAAATGGGTATTATTATTTTTCTATTAATAATATTCATTTTTATGCCGATACAACAATAAATAAGTATCAAACAAAACTTACTCTTGCAATTCGAAAATCATTTGAAGAAAACGATATTAAAAATAATACTCCTTTTAAAGCACAGGTAATACGTAATATATATATATATCCCGATCACGACCCTAAATTATCGATATCGGATGCTACGGATTATAATTTAACACTTGATACTATTTATGTTGATGGATACAACATTATTTATAGTAACAAATTAGAATTTAAACCATCAGTTTTTCTTCAATCATGTTTTGTAAAACGTGGAGATAGATACAATATCAAAAATATCGAAAAAACACATGCACATCTCTCAAACCTTAAGCAATTTAAATTAATAAATATAAAACTTAATCCAGCCGAGGATGTCTTTTTAGAAACTCAAAAAGAGCGTTTTCTTGATTTACATATTTATCTTACACCCATGCTAAAACAATCATATACGCTAGAGTTAGAAGGTAATAATACATCAGGAAACATTGGGATGGAAGGTGGTATTTCATACAATAATAAAAACTTGCTTCGTGGAGCTCAATTGTTTAATATCAAAGGATCTCTTGCGTTTCAAACACTTGCATTAGATACAGAGGATACGCGTCAACTTTTATTTAATACTTTGGAATATGGAGGGGCAATGAAATTAAATATTCCAAAACTAATGATCCCTTTTTATGAGAATTATGAGTTTGTAAAAAACCATAATCCTAAAACAAGAATAAGCACATCTTTTAATTACCAGCAAAGGCCCGATTATACTCGAACTATTGGTAATCTTAGTTTTGGCTATTTTTGGAAAGGAGGAAAAAATAATTACATCACTCATTCTATAAATCCCATAGATTTGTATTTGGTAAAAATCTTTGACTTTGACCCTACTTTTCAAGAACAGATAGCAAATTTGTACATAAGGTATTCTTATGAAGATCAACTAATGTCTGTTATTAGTTATGACTTAATGTTTAATAATCAGAATATTAATAAGTTAAAGAGTTTTTCTTATTTTTGGCTTAATCTTGAGACAAGTGGTAATATTCCTAATGTTTTTTATAAATTAACAAATCAAGAACAGGTAGAGGGTGCATATCAATTTGTGGGAGTTGAATTTGCACAATTTGTAAAAGCAGATTTTGACTATCGATACTATCAAATATTTAATGAAAAACAATCTTTGGTTTATAGAGCCTTTTTTGGGATTGGACTGCCTTATGGGAATTCAACAAAAGGATTACCATTTATTAAAAAGTATTTTATTGGCGGTGCAAATGATATAAGGGCATATCGTGTTAGATCTATTGGACCAGGGGCATATACCAATCCAGATTCAAATTATGATCAAATTGCTGATATGAAAATAATGTTTAACCTTGAATATCGATTTAAAATTATTTCGTTTTTGGAAGGAGCTCTTTTTATTGATGCCGGTAATATTTGGGCTATTGATTCAAATGATAATAGGGCAGGAGCATTGTTTAATGCGAATAGATTTTATAAAGAAATGGCTTTAGGAACTGGTTTTGGAACCAGACTTGACTTCTCATTCTTTATTATTAGATTTGACTTTGGAGTTCCTTTATATAGTCCAGTGTTCCCAATTGGAGAAAGATGGCTGGGGACTTTTAATACTTTTGAATTTAGCGATTTTACTTTTAATTTTGGTATAGGATATCCGTTCTAAGACCCGAGATGCAAAACAAGTAATTGCTAATGTCTTATTATTGTTTAAGTTTGATGATATGAAAAAAATGATTCTAATTTCGCTGTTGTTGATATTTTGTGTAGTCGTCAAGGCTCAGCAAAGACCTCCAATCATGATAGGAGTTAGCCCAGCGGCAACTTTTAATAAACAATATCCTGCTGGTGCATTCGATATTAATATATGTCCAGTTGCTATACAAGTCCCAATAATAAATAATTTGGATATTAGATTTTTAGGTTTAGTATATTATGGATTTAGAAACTATGGTTCGGCAATAATAAATATTGGTGGCGAAATTGCTTTACCATATCATTTTGATTTTGATAATAAACAAAAATCTATCTCAAAAGGATTATTTATTGGTCCAGGTGTGGCATATACCCGAAACGTACATTATCTGCACCGCAATACCGCTATATTTATTGAACCTGGATATCATTTCTTGTTTAACGAAAAGTTTTCTCTTATTATAGATTTTCAATATGGCAGGAAATTTTTTAAATATGATGATGGTGCGAAACTAACGCAAAACCATTATGGTGTTAAACTTGTATTAGGCTGGTGGATATAAACAGTTTATCAGTTAAACTGTTCACAGCTCGCAGTTATTAATCACAAAGTCCAATATTTTATTCTACAAATAGTTTTTTACATTCAGTGGTATCTGAAGATTGTATTTTAACAATATAGATTCCATTAATCAGATTTTTGATATTAATTTCTTCTCCTTGATAGTTCGGAATATTTATCGCTATTTTTCCATTTAGGTCGATTACTAAAATTTTCACTGGTCTTGTAGTATTGTACAAAATAGAAAAACTCTCTTTTGCAGGATTTGGGAATATTGAAAAATCAAGATTGTTGGAACAGCTATCTATACCAGCATTAACAACATTAATACATGGCGTTATAAAAGCAGTGTCTCTACATTCTGGCATGTTAGATTTCATAACAATTAAATACGGTTGAAAACAATTTGCCTCAGTATAATAATGCTCAATTTGTGCGTCACAGTTGTGGAGAGTAGTGCCGTCGTCAAAATGCCATTCACAAATATAAGTTTCTGCGTCCTCAAATTCTGTAAGGTTTATTAAAATTATTTGGGCATTTTCAGTAGTAAGATTATTAAGATTTACAACTGCTGAGACTTCAATCTGCGTTTCAATATTTCCAATTGATGGTATTTCAAAGTCTAATGTATCAATACAATTTGCACTATTAAAAGTGGTCAAGTAGTATGAGTAGTAAATCATATTAGGAGTTGGATATGAAGCCTTAATATTATATTCTCCTGTTGGGAGATTGTAAACTGTTGTAATCGGAGTTCCGACCGGCGGTCCGTAAACAGTATCAAGCCAGAAGAACGAATTATTAATTAGAGTATCTCCAAATATAACCCCACCCTTACCTAACATACAAGTATCTGATATTATTGTAACATCGAATATTGGGATAGGCGGTTCGTAAACAGTATCAAGAGTAATAGCACTTTGACAACCCCAGTAATTTGTAGTAATTAAACTGATGCGATGTAATGTGTCTGTGCTGTTCCAATAAACAAAGTTTTGAAATCCACCACCAAGAGGATTAATAGAAGTGCTGTCAATAGCACCAGTATAGAAGTTCCATGTATATTGTTGTAATGAATCTTCATGAGCAGCAATGGTGGCAGGTTCTCCAAAACATTTAGGATGAATAATATTAATATTGGAGTTTGGAATCCTAGCGAAGATTACTTTCACTGTATCTCTGTCTGTTTCTGCTCCCAAAGTTTCTGTCCAATAAAGGGTAAAATATGGATTAGATGGATTTCCAGTATTGATTATATTCGATGTAACTAGCGTATTTGGGTCATTGACATCTTCAAAACAAACATTTTCTGACGCAGGTGTACTCCAGGTTCCTGTGCCAACACTTGGAATAGCATTGAGATTACCCGAATAACCGCAAAAAACAGTGTCTGCACCAGCATTTGCAACAGGAGTTTGTGCAAAAATGATTAAATTCGCACTTAAACCAATAAATAATAATATAGATTTTCTCATTTTTATAAGACAATTTACAAATGTGTTTCGTTGTATTTAGTCATTTGTAAAGCTTTACAAGTATGCATTAAATTATTTGTTATATAAATTACTATTCAACGATAAGTAGCTTCCTCTGATAATTCTGTTTCTGTTGCATTTGAGGAAGTTTAATAATATTGTTATTTTCGATTAATTGTTTCTATCGCTTACTTTAATTTCCACCTCATCGATAATAGTTGGATTTGTCTGTATATAAAAACATGACAGTGTGATTTTAAAGATGCCAGAGTTTTTAGCAATAAATAATGATTTATATTCTGTGGAATCACCCTCCACATAAATCGGACTAATAATACTTGCATCTTCGTATAGATCTACATCCCACATAATCTTTTTTAACTTTTTTTCTGTGTCGAAAATAATTGCTTCAAGCTCAAGGGTATCACCAATCATAATTTCATCGGTACTCATTTTTATCTTTCCCTCAACTTTTTCGTGATTACATGTTCCACAACACAATAATGGTAGTAAAAATATTAATAAGTAAAGATGCTTTTTCATATTACTAATTTTTGTTTTATCTTTGACAATATAAGAATAAGTTCACAATAAATACAACCCGTTATTGTTTAATTAATTATGAAAGCTATCAAATTTCAATTTGTTTTTCTAATTATTATAGTAGGTTCTGTAACAATTAATGCTCAGAATTACCATCTAGTTTATAAAACAGATATTTATTCGGTTGACTTAAAACAAGCTGCCGAAGGAGACAAGACATCATCATATTCAACAGAAAAAGGGTATCAGCATATTCTCAGTTTTAAAGACAAGAAAGCTCTTAATTTTCAGCAAGCTAAAACTGATACAAGTATTAGTACTATTGGAGATAACTTTAATGCTCATAAAAACTACCTAATTATTGACAGAAAGAAAAATAAATTCCAATGGGTAATGGCATTCTACAACAAAAAAGCGGAAAAAGTGTATATAAATGGATATGATAAAAAAGCTTGGTGCAAAAATGATCCATTATCAAAACCAGTTTTATATAAAAACGAAAAGGACTTTATAGAAACCTACAAATTCAATGACATATTCCCAGAATGGGAAGCACCAGAAATTACATATACTGAGGAAACTAAAGAAATCAATGCTTATTCATGTAAAAATGTAACAGTAGTTAATGGTCAACAAACATACAATGTTTGGTACACTGAAGAAATAAACTATAACTGGTGTTTTAACGATTATCGAGTGTTGATCCCAGGTACTGTAGTATTAATTGAACATAAGGGGAAAGTAAGGTTTGAGTTATTACAAATTGAAATTTTAGATTTTGAAAAATTGCCTGTAAGAAAAGAAATTATTGAAGAGTTGTTAAAATTGGTATAAACGGGGGGCGATGTGCTTGGTGTTACTGAAGATCTCTCACAATTGGTCTTCGAGTAACTCGAAGATCAGATTGTGTGCAAAACTGAGAGCCAAGAACTGAGAGCAGGTTAGAGTTATTCCCAAAAAAACTCATCTGTTTTCCAGGCAGAAACAGTAATCTTTTCATCGGGCATTGTAACTTTTTTATTATAATTTTTAAGTTCTGTAATCAGCGAATTATATGTTTTTTCGGTTTCCAGATTTATGAAAATCAGTGAATTATATCCTGGCCAAACTGCATTATTGAGTCTAGGATTTCCAACTTTGTTCATCGAACTAGCTTGTTCAACTATTTGGTAGGATTTTGCTTTATGTTTTTTTAGCAAACTGACAATTTCATTGAGCATACTCACATTACAGCTTATATATATCATTCTCATAATTAGTTGTTTTTAAATTTTTTATAATTCATTACTCCGTAAAAACATGGCACTAAAATAAGTGTAATGAGCATCGATACTAATAAACCACCTATAATTGTAACTCCAAGCGGCCCCCATAATTCAGAACCTATGCTTTTACTAAATACCATAGGTATCATTGCTAAAATAGTAGTGAAAGAAGTCATTAGTACTGGTCTTAGGCGTGATCTTCCTGCTTCCACAATTGCATCTGTAATATTATATTCCCGAGCGATTAAAAGATTAGTATAATCGACTAATACAATTCCGTTATTTACAACAATACCCATCAGCATAATCACTCCTACAAAAGTTACAATATTTAGATTTAAACCTGTTATTACGAAAGCAAGCACAACTCCAACAAGAGAAAAAGGAATTGAGAATAAAATAATAAAAGGATCTTTAAAGGATTCAAATTGCGAAGCCATAATCATATAAACCAACATTATGCTAATTATAAACACAATACTAAGGTCTCCGAAAGATTCTTTTTGGTCACCAACTTTACCTGCAAGATTAAGGTAAACAGAAGGGTCTTTATCATAATTATCGATGATGTTTTTAGCAAGTACTGCACCTTCGCTAAGCGTAATACCGTCAAGTTCTGCTCCAACTGTAACAATTCGCGATTGTGCTTCGTGTTTAATTTCTAATGGCCCATATCCTTCGGTAATTTGTGCTACAGCCGAAAGAGGCATTTGCATTCCAACAAGATTTGTCAAAAGGATATTCTGCAGATCAGAAACATTTGCACGAGCCGATTTATCATATCTAACAATCATGTTGTATGAGTTTGCATCTTCGTTGTAAGTGCCAGCTTCGGCACCGTATATACTTTCTCTAACTTGCATTCCGATTAACGCTGCATTTAATCCATAATGTGATGCTTTATCATTATCAATAATAATATGATATTCAGACTTGCCACGGTCGATTGTGTTTTCAACGTCTTTAAGACCTATGGTATTTTCCATCAACGATTGTATTTCTAGTGCTGTTTTGTTGATTTTTTCAAAATTTCTACCAGTAATTTTAATTTCTATAGGTTTAGAGGTTCCAAGCAACATGTTTTGCATAAGTGATCCGCCAGTAACTTGAAAATTTTCTATTTCGGGAATTTTTGCAAGTCTATTTCTAATAATACTTGCAATTTCGGTGGCACTTCGATTACGGTCTTGTGGCAGACACAGTCCAGCACTAATAGTTGCTTTGTTTTTACCCTCTGCAAAACCAATACTAGATAAAAAATTTGATTCTGTTTGTCCAATTACAGTGTATTGTGAAATCATTTCAGGTACTTCATCAAAATATATATCTTCAACCATTTTTGCGATTCGTTCTGTCTCTTTTACATTTGTTCCTATTTCGGTTTCAATAGTTGTTATCACATCACCTGCATCCATATCAGGAATATAATCTGTTCCCATATTTGAAGCAAAATACATACTTAGTCCAAAAATTGCCAATGCAATAATTACTACAAGAAATTTAGCTTTAATAAAAGTATGTAATGTTTTTGCGTAAAAAGTTTCAAAAGCTATAAAAATATTTTCACTAAATCTAAATAAGAGGTTTCTCTTTTTTGGTTTTACGGGTTTGGGTTTTAATAATAAAGACGAGAGCATTGGTGTTAGTGCTAAAGCTGTTATTAAGGAGGCAAGCATTGTTACTGTAACAAGAATTGCCAGTTGTTTAAACAGTATCCCAACAATTCCTCCAACAAAAATTAGCGGTATAAACACAGAAATTGTTGTAAGTGTTGATGCTGTAATTGCTTTGCCCATTTCGCCAGTTGCAAAAACCGCTGCTTCTTTTGGTTTTACTCCGTTTTCTATATGTCTATTTATGTTTTCGAGTACAACAATGGCATTATCAACCACCATTCCTATAGCAACAATTAGCGACATTAGCGAGAATATATTAATTGTAAATCCTGCAAGTTTCATTGTTATATATGCTGTCATCATCGAGAATGGGATTGTTAAAATAACGATCAAGCTATTTCGCCACTCTCGCATAAATGCAAAAACCACTAAAACCACAAAAAGTGCAGCATAATAAATTGTAGATTGCAAGCTATTGCTTACCTCTACTATAATTTTAGATGTGTCAAATACAATATTTGTTTTAACATCGGCTGGCAAGTCTTTTTTGATTTCTGCCATTTTTTCGATAATTCCTTTATAAACTTCATAGGAGTTTGTTCCGGTTTGTTTTTGAATAAATAGTGCAATAGCTTTTTGTCTGTCTGCATAAGCAATTTCGTCTTTTTCTTTAAAATCGTCAGATATTTCGGCAACATCTTCGAGACGAATTATTCTATTATTAAAGCCAATTAGCGGGATTTTCTTGATTTCTTCTATATTGTTAATTTCAGCAGGTACTCTTACCGAAAAGTCAAACTTACCAAAGTTTATATTTCCTCCAGGAATGCTAATGTTATACGCTTTTAGAACTGTTGAAATTGCCGTAATATTAAGATTATAGGCTTTTAGTTTATTTGGATTTACCAAAATAGCAATTTCTCTTGTAGGTTGAGCAATAATAAAAGCCGAACCAACGCCTGGTACCTTTGTTATAGGATCTATAATTTTATCATAAGCAAGTCTCTCTAAACCGCTATAAGATTCTTCAGCTTTTATTGTAAAAACGACAATGGGGATCATTGACGAATTAATCTTCATAATATAAGGATTCATTGCGTCGGAAGGCAAATCTTTTTTCACAAGCTCGATAAGGTCTCTTGCTGAACTTGCAGCAGCCGAAATGTCTGTTCCCCAATCGAATTCCAAAGAGATTGTTGATAGATTTTCTTTTGAAACCGAAGTGAGTTTTTTTAGATTTTCTGTTCCAGCAAGGATTATCTCCATTGGATTAGTAACTTGCGTTTCAACATCTTCGGCAGCTGCTCCAGGATATATCGTAATAACTGTTAAGGCTGGTAATTCAACCGCTGGTAACAAATCCTTTGGTAATGTTACCCACGAAAATATCCCGAAAAACAAAATTGCAAGAAAAAACATCAAAGTTGTTACCGGATGACTTACTGTAATTTTTGGTAATCTCATTGCAATTTAATTTTTTATGATATTAACTAAAGATTTATCTCGAAGCTTGTTTTTCCCTTCAAGCACAACCTCACTTTCTTTTTTTACTCCTTCGACACAAACATACTCTCCTTCGGTTTTTATTTTAGTTATTCGAGTTCTATAAGCGGTATCGTTTTCTACAATATACACGTAATCTTCGGGTGTTCCAGGCTGTCTAAAAATTGCATTTACTGGAACATAAACCCCTGTTTCAGAGCCATAATCTATAAATACTTTTACATTCATCCCAGGCATAATTTCTCCTCCATAATTTGATACTTGAATTTCGACACCTGCAGTACGCGAGGAGGTTGAGAGGAATGGTTTTATAAACGAGATTTTTCCGCTAAGTGTCTGATGCGAAATAGCTTCGCAGCTTAATCTAACTTCTTGTCCTATATATATTTTTGAGATGTCTTTTTCACCAACTTGAATTTCTACTTTTAATGGATTTAGTTGCATTAGTCGCAAAACTCCGCTTGTATTACTGTAACCGGGTTCAAGATTGACCGTAAAGAAATAATTTTCACCTTCTTCTACCAAATATTCAGCAATTACTCCATCGAAAGGAGCTATAATGCTAGTGTTATTTTTTAGCATATCCGTTTTAACTTTCGACGCATCAAACTTAGCTTTTACATGGTCGAATTCTATTTCGCTAATACTCCCCTTTTCTTTCAGACGCGAAATTCGTTCGTAATCTTTTTTTATCGCATTATACTCTATAAGTGCTTGAGTAAGTAATTCTGCGGACAGATCAACTAAAATGCTTCCCTTTTTTACATAGCTTCCTTTTGGATAGTAAAATTTTTCTATTTTGCCAGGCATCGAAGTACCAAGGTTTGCCTCTTTATTTGCAAAGAATGTCCCTGAATATTCGAGAGTTTTATTGTATGATTTTTCAATGGCAACCGATGTTTTTACAGGGATTTTCTCATCCTTAATTTCATCAATATTATTGGTTTTTTTATTAGAGCAAGATAATGTTAAAAACAATATTCCAAGTAAGATTATTATGTATGTGTTTTTCATAATTTGTTATTTAAAATTGACCTGTCTTCATTTTATATTCTAGTTCAAGCATTTTTACTTGCGTTTGAGCTTCGATAAGATTTGCTTTTGTTTTATGCCAATTTGTTTGGGCTTCTAATAGTTTTGTTATAGGTATCATTCCTTCATCATAATTGTCTTGCGAAATTTTCAAAGTCTCCTCAGCTAGTTCTACCGATTTTTCGTTTAGTGATAAGTTTTTTACAGCTTCAGAGTATTTAAACCATGCTTGTTTAACCTCTAAGCTTATTAAAGATTTTGCTTCTTCTTTTTTTAATTCTGCAATATGTATCAATTCTTTAGAGGCGTTCATAGTATGAAATCTGTCGCCCCAATGTGTTATTGGAATTTGCATGCTTATTCCAATAGACCAGTCGGCACCCAAACTATTGTCAAAACCTTTATATGGGTTTGGGTTCATAAATAAATAATTAGCGGCAAGAGCAGCATTAGGTAAAAATCTTGATCTTATCATATCTTTTTGTGCTATAGCCAATTTTTGCGTTTCTTCCAACATCTTTATTTCGTTACGATTGTCTAGTGCTGCTTGTACACCTCCTTCGGAGTTTGGTAATGCTTGAATATTGTTAGGTTTGTCTGTTAAATATATTTTAGACTCGATAGGCAATCCTATTAGTTGGCACAATGCCATCTCGCTAAGCATTAGACCATTATTTACTTTTGCTTTATTAAGTTTTGCTTCATTTATTTTTACATTTACTTGTAAAATTTCAGCACGCGTAACTATGCCTTCATTATATAAATTTTGGACATCATATAAAACTCGATTTAACAATTCAATATAATTATTTACAATTTTTTGTTTTTCTTGTAAATCAACAATACGCCAATATGCTTCTTCGATTTTATATATTTCTTTATCTTGTTCGATATTCATTTTGTATGATGCAATCTCTTGTCCTGATTGTGCAATTTTGTTTAAACTTCTAATCTTTCCGCCAAGATAAAGGGCTTGCGTAAAACTTGGTCCAAAAGCAAAATTATGATGTGTTCCAAATTTCATTTGATCGGCAGGTAAATATGAATAAAGAAAAAACAGTGGGTTTCCCTCTGGATCAGTCATTACTTCATTGGTTATCGGATTTAAAACCATACCATTTAGTAAGGGGTTTTCTGACACATTTTGATTAAGATCCATGTTTTCTTGATCAATAGACCAAAAAGGAACAACAGGCATAAATAAATTGTCGCTCAATATTTGAAAAGGTTTGTTTGTTAATTGATAGTGCCCAACAAGATTAAACTGACCAAAATGTTGAGTTTTTGCAGACTTATTTAGTTTTTCAGAAATTTTATATTGTGCCTTGGAAGTTTGCATAGCATAATTTTCGGTGTATGCTATTTCGCGACAATCCAAAACGCTTAAAAATATTGTGTCAGCATCGTATTGAGCAATAATCAAATTCGATATTGACATCAAAAATATTAGTATAAAATATGTTTTTTTCACTTATCTTTTTTTTAGTCCATTAAAAAAAATATCGAGTAATGAATTTAGCCTGTCTTCAAAAACATCTGCCTCATAGTCTAATAATAGTGGTAGTTCTACGGCCTTAATTGTCATTAGAATAGTTTCTGCAGCAGTAGGAACATCGTTAATATTAAAAATGTTTTGGTGATTACCTGTTTCTAATATTTTACAAAGTTTTTGAAGCTCCATGTCATCATATCTTTGCCGTACATTTTTAATAAAATCGAGATGATTTAGTAAGTCATTACGTAAAGCATTGTAAAGATTGCCCAAATCTTTGATGCCTTTAAATCTTGCTACAACATAAATTCTTAATTGTTCTGCCGCATCGTCAATTGAAGTAAGGCTAGCGAAAAGTTTATTTTTTAAAATTTCTGCTTCATATTCAACGACGGCTTGAAAAATTTCTTCTTTGCTCGAAAAATAATAGTATAATGAACTTTTTCCTTTACGTGCTTCTATTGCAATTTCGTTCATTGTGGTTTTATCAAAACCGAATTTCACAAATATTATGCGTGCAGAATTTATCAGTCTTTGTTTAATTTGATCATGTTTTTGCATTTCTCGACCATTTGAGTTTAAAAGTCCAAAAATACATTAAAAAAATCAAAATGCAAACTTTTTTGTTCTTGCAGTTTTTTTGATTCTTCTACAGAATATTCTCAATTATCGAAATCTTAATTTAATGCCAAAACTTATTTGATGTCCAGTACCATCAATATAGCTAGTCGCTTTTACTGGATTTACAATTTTATTTGTTGTATATTCAATATGTGTTTGCTGAAGAGTGTTAAATCCATGTTGATATCTATAATTAAGGCTAAGCCAGAAGAAATCTGTGAGTCTAAAATCTTTTGAAACACCAATATAAGTGCTTAAAATAAGTCTTGATTTAATTTTATTAGTACCAGTAATATCAATTGTAAATTCGGGTTCAGAATTAATGTTATGCCAAGAGGACATAGACCCACTGAAAGCTCCGGATTGACCAAGCTCGGCAATGCAAAAGCCCGAAGATAATCCGATATAAAAATTTGCAATTTTTAAATTTGAAGGTGTAATCCATCTATATGCTGCTCCAGCAGAAAACTCGTGAGTCCAAAAAGCATTAGAACCCGATGTCCCGCTCATAAATACATATCTTCTGGCATTATAATATTCACTAAAATGATAAGCTCCTGTAATAACAAAATTATTATCTATTCCGTGTTCATATTGAGCACCACCAGAAAAACTAGGCATTCTACTTCTACCAAGCTGCCCTTCAGGATCATTAACTTTATTTACAGTAATAAAAGTTCCAGCATGGATATTTACAAATGTACTTTTAGGATCAAGATATCTACGTGCAATACGCAGATCTTTCTTTGCCTTTTTAGCATCTTCGCCTGCTGCAATACGATTATTTAATTTCTGCTTTTTATCATTCCCAGTAAATACATAAGCTAAATTTACTCCAAAATGTGAACCATTACTTGAAAGCTCTCCATTAGAAGCGTTATTATATAATTGATAGTTCCCTTCATAGATGTTATTAAATCCGTGTGTATATGATAAACCAGCTTCAAAATCATTCATGTTTTTTAATGGTTTTACAAAGTCAATGCTAATAATTGCTACAGGATTGATTTGTGCAGGATATTCAACTTCAAAATAATATTCAGAAATACCTTCTTGATTAACGGATGACGTACCAAAACCTGTATTAAAAAACTGCGAAGCTCCACCTCCTATACCAAATTTTAATTTATCATTTTTATTTAATTGAAGATAGTAATTTGCTTTAATTTCGGCTTTATGATAAATGTTGTAATAAACTTTGTGCCAATATTGCCAGTTTTCGTTGCAAGTAAAACCATGTTTATCAGCTACACTATAGTTAAATGCTTGAAATCCAAATCCCCATCCTGCAGAAAAAGAGAGCTGTTTAGTTATAAATCTATTGTATGAAATAGAAAGGCCATGATTAAGACCTGGAGCGTTATCTGGTTTATCAACACCATTTAATGAGTTAAATTGACTTTTTACAACACCATTATACAGACATACCTCAAACTGATTTGGATTTTGGGATTTCAATAATCTCTGTGCAAATATTATGTTTGAAGAGAATAATAAAAACAAAATAGCAAAATAAAATGTTTGAATCTTTTTCATAATACACATTTAATAACAGTAATATAACTTTTAAATATACAAATTATTGTAATAAATACTCTGTATGTGTCATGTTTTTTTCTACTCTAACTTTATAGATAACTTAAATAATTACTATCTTTGATATTATTTTAATAAACTATGAAAATTCATTTACGCAATAGATCCAAAACTGGTTTACCGCCTGGTAGCCTTGTTTTTTTAGGAAACGAAAGAGACCATAAAGTTCAGATAGAGCTTATTAACTATTCGGCAGAAAAATTTACCGAATCAATTGTGCATACCGTTGACGATATTGATATTTCAGATGCTTCGAGTTCGGTTTATTGGATAAATCTTAATGGAGTACACGAACCAAATATTATAAAAGATATTGGAGAAAAATTTAATATTCATAAGTTAATTCTTGAAGATATACTGAACACACATCAGCGTCCCAAAGTAGATTTTTATAATGATCATGTTTATGCGGTGATAAAAATGCTAATCTATGACAAGGATACAAAAAGCATTAATTCAGAACAGGTTAGCATTGTCATGGGTTCAAATTACCTATTATCTTTTCAAGAGAAAAACGGAGATGTATTTGGACCACTTCGGAATCGAATCAAAAACTCTGCTGGGAAAATTAGGACACTGGGCACAGATTATTTGCTTTATGCAATACTGGATATTATTGTGGATAATTATTTTCTGCTTTTGGAAAATCTTGGTGAGGAAGTCGAAAAATACGAAGCTGACCTTATTGAAAATGCAGATAAAGAAATTTTAAATAGAATTTATTATCTGAAACGTGAAAATCTACTGCTTCGCAATGCTGTTTGGCCAGTAAGAGAACTTGTGTCTCGTTTTGAAAAAACCGAATCTGACTTGATAAAAAAGAAAAACATTATCTATTTTCGTGATTTATATGATCATACGATCCAGGTTATTGATAATGTTGAAATCTATCGTGATCTCCTATCAGGTCTAATTGAGCTATATTACACTGGAACAAGCAATCGGACAAACGAGGTAATGAAAGTTCTCACAATTATCTCTACCATATTTATTCCTCTGACTTTTATTGCTGGTATTTATGGAATGAATTTTAAGTTTATGCCCGAACTTGAATGGCAATATGCCTATTTTGTAGTTTGGGGATTGATGATTGTTTTGTTTATTTTGATGATGTGGTTTTTTAAAAGAAAAAAATGGCTGTAAAAAACAAAATCATAGTTTTTACTCACAAATATTGATTGTGCAAGAAACTAACGAGTAACTCTCCGCTAGTTAGGATTTGTAATGCTAGAGTATTAAGCATGCAGTTATAAATGCAATGCTTATAATGATTCTGTTCGTTCGGATTACAAATCCGAACGACAAACGAGGTGATGAATTGAACACTTTACCGATCACTTTGTTGGTTTAGCGTATGTACAGTTTTTAATAATTAAATTATTTTATTAATTTTGACAATTGAAACTAGTTTTATGCACGTAATTAGAAATAATCGGAATAAAAAAAATTATCTTGGCGGAGTAATATCAATTATTGTAAACCTTTTGCTGTTTGCACTTAAGTATTGGGCAGGTATAGTTTCTGGATCTTTGTCGTTAATGGCTGATGCTTGGCATACGTTGTCGGACTCCTTGAGCTCGATAATTATGATTATAGGTACTAAATTGTCGTCTAGGAAACCAGATAAAAACCATCCTTTTGGTCATGGCAGATGGGAAAATATTGCAGCTATTTTTATTGGAATATTATTAGCAATTGTGGCTTACGAGTTTATGCACGACTCAATTATAAAATTAAGAGACGGCGGAACTGCCAAATTTGGTACACTTGCAATTATTGTTACTGGAGTATCTATCGCCTTTAAAGAAGGACTTGCACAAATGTCGTTTTATATAGCACGAACAACAAATAACTCAGCCATGAAAGCTGACGGGTGGCACCATAGGAGCGATGCATTGTCTTCGATTGCAATTATGATAGGGATATTCTTACAGCCATATTTTTGGTGGATGGATTCTGTGTTGGGGATTATCGTTTCACTGATACTTTTTTATGCTGTCTTTGGGATAATAAAGGAAGCAATAACTAAAATACTTGGTGAGCCAATTAACGAATCTATTGTAGAAAGTGTACGTAATATTATCATTGCAAAACATAATAATGACTTAGGTGTACACCATTTTCATTGCCATGATTATGGCGATCACAAAGAAATGACCTTTCATATTAAACTTCCTCCAGACTTGTCGGTCGATGAAGCTCATAAAATTGCAAGTGATATTGAAAAATCGATAAAAAGTGAATTTAATATTACATCAACCGTGCACGTAGAACCAAAAAAATAAGAATCCCCCAGTATTGACATTTTAGTAATATTATAAATACGTTGAGTATAAAATAATTCTTAAGTAGTATTATTTGTTTATGGTATTAGGCTATTTATGTGTTTTAATGTTGTAATTTAGTGTTGTTAAAGAAAAGTATAAGCACTGTTATTTATTCTTGCATGTAAATGTTTTTTATGAGTCAACAGTATCTTGATTCTGATGCAAAAAAGAGTTTATTAAATAATAATAATTTAAGTAGTTTATTTATGAAAGATTTGAGAAAATCAATTCGTGGTTGTGTGATTGTTACTGTCTTATTAAGTGTATTGTTAATAATGCCTTTTAATTATTACGCACAAGTTAAAACAGGAGATTTACCACCTAGTTTTGAATCTACAAAAATTGCAGGTATAGCTGTGGATGTTATTGATATTTATCCACCAAATACAGAGGTCTTACGATCCGAAGATGAACAAAATGTAAAAAATGGAACATTTTTAAGAGCAGGGGTTAATATTAGGGTCGATGCAGGATTACATAATTCTGGAACATGGACAAATTTACCTGATGGACAGAAAATGTGGCGATTAAAGATTCAATCTGATGGTGCTCGAGCATTAAAATTGGCATTTGACGATTTTTATCTCTCCCCAGGTACTCAGTTGTATTTTTATAATGCAAATCAAAAACAGGTAATTGGAAAATTTACTGCTGATAATAATCGTGAAGATGGGAGTTTTTATTCTGAATTAATTCAAGGCGAAGCAGTTTATATCGAATATATAGAACCTTCGAAGAGCATCGATCAATCTCATTTTAATATTGAGTCTATAGCTTATGTTTATCGAGAAACTAATCTTGATGCTTGGTATGGGGAGAAAACTCGTGACTTTGGGGGCTCTGCGTCTTGTGAAGTAAATATTAATTGTACTCCTGTAGGTGATGATTGGCAAGACGAAAAGCGCGGTGTGGCTCGTATTTTTTTGCTCGCCGGCGGTGGCTGGGGTTGGTGCACTGGCTCTTTAGTTAACAACACTAATTATGATGAAACACCTTATTTCTTAACGGCATATCATTGTGGGGCTGCTGATGCAAGTGCTGCAGAATTAAATCAATGGCAATTTGATTTTAATTATGAATCGCCAGATTGTAACAATCCTGGTTCCGAACCTGCACATAATACAATTGTTGGTGCAACACATGTAGCTGATGGCAATATTGCAGGAGGCTCAGATTTCTTTTTATTAGAGCTTAGTTCTACTCCTCCTGCCGCCGCAAATCCTTATTATAATGGATGGGATAACTCAGGAAATGTTTCGGCAAACGGTGTTGGCATTCATCACCCTGCGGGAGATATAAAGAAGATTTCTACTTATGGTTCTATTACAGCTTCGGGAAGTGTAAATATTGGTGGAAGCATAATGGCTGCAAATTCTGCTTGGCAAATAAACTGGGCTACAAATGCTAATGGTTGGGGTGTTACAGAAGGTGGATCTTCAGGATCGCCATTATTTAGAGATAATGGTTTAATAATTGGAACACTTTCAGGCGGCTCTTCTTCTTGTACTGCACAATCATCTTCAGATTATTACGGTCGTTTTTCGTATCACTGGAATTCAAATGGTGGAAATAATGATGCACAACTTGAGCCTTGGTTAGACCCAGCAAATTCTGGTACAACAACATTAGCAGGATATGATCCTTACGCAACAGCTCCACCAACAGTGGGTTTTTATGCGGATAAATACAATATATTAGAGGGAGATGCTGTGAACTTTACAGATGCCTCTATTTCCCCAAGTGGACCTATTCTTAGTAGGGCATGGACTTTTAATGGAGGAACTCCAGGTACTAGTACAGATGAAAACCCTACTAATATAGTTTATAATACAGCAGGTGTTTATGATGTCAGCTTAACTGCGACGAATGCAAATGGTTCTAATTCAGATGTATATCAAGAGATGATTAATGTCATCAATTCTTCTGTAACAAGTTGTGATACCTTAAGCCAATGGTGTTGTACCCCGACTATTTATACTTCTGCGAATGGTTATGTTGGGGGCACAAACGAATATGAATGTTTGGAAGTTTCTGAGTTTTTTAATAATCCTTATCCATATAATTCGGTAACCGGTGCCAGGTTTTATTTCGCTCAGGTTACAAGCGGTTCAAATCCTAATATAACATTTAAAGTTTATGCTGATGATACCGGCAAACCCGGAACATTATTGCATCAAACAAATGTCGGTTTAAATGAAATTGAAACGGCTTACATAACGAATGGATATTATGACCTTGTTTTATCCGAATCAATTGCATTCCCAGAATCTGGTTTTTATATCGGATTCACCATTCCTCAATCACAAGCAGCAGGGGATACCATCGCATTGGTTACAAATGATGATGGGGATTCAGGTGCGAATACTGGGTATAATTTATATCCTACCGGATGGGAAACTTATGCC
>JAQUBO010000307.1 GCA_028686735.1 Bacteroidales bacterium | reverse complement strand
ATAGATATTGATAAAACTAAAATTGGTTACGAGATCAGTTTTAATAAGTACTTCTATCAACACAAACCATTGCGAAGTTTAGAGGAAGTAACTGCTGAAATTCTTGAGATTGAAGGAGAGAACGAAGGATTGATTAATGATATTTTGAATTTATAGTTATAAGATGGAAAAGCATGTAATCTCAACCGAATTTATAAAGAAGCTAAAACGACAAATATTAGCAAGTCGCTATATAGTTGCTAAATTAGCAAATGCAGAAATGCTAAGATTATATTATTCGGTTGGTAAAATTGTTGAGAGTGAATTTAAAAAAAACGAATGGGGGACAAAAGTTACTGAAGAAATATCTTCAAGATTACAGCAAGAACTAGGTGGGCTGAGAGGTTTTTCAAGTTCGAATATAAGAAAAATGAGAATCTTCTATCAGGAATGGAATAAATCTGATATAATTTGTCCGACACTGACGGACAAATATGAAAATTTGAATAAAACAATTTTACCGACACCGACGGACAAATTTGAAAATAATGATTTAACAGCATTTGTCTCAGTCTCTTTTTCACATCATTATGAAATAATATTAAAAACTAAAACAGAAGAAGAACGTTGGTATTACATAAATAATACTGCACAGAGTTTTTGGTCGGTTAGACATTTACGGAGTGAACTGAAAAACAAAAGTCATTTAAGTCAGATAAATAAAAGCAATAATTTCCAATCTACTCTCCCCGAAGAATTATCCAACAAAGCAATACGAGCATTCAAAGATCAGTACTTACTTGATTATGTAAACATAGAGAGTGCCGATGACGAATTTGACGAAAGAGTGCTGGAACACGAGATAGTGCACAATATCCGTAAGTTTTTAATGAGTTTGGGTAACGAATTCTCTTTTATGGGCAATCAATTCCGCCTTATTGTTGATGGTGATGAATACTTTATCGATTTATTGTTTTATCACAGAAGCTTACAGTCTCTTGTTGCATTTGAGTTAAAAACTGGCAAATTTAAACCCGAATATGTGGGTAAGATGAATTTTTATCTTTCTGCTTTGGACGATTTAGTTAAACAAGACCACGAAAACTCATCTATCGGCATTATTCTATGTAAAGAAAAAGACAATAAAAAAGTGGAATATAGTATTCGTGATTTCTCCAAACCAATGGGAGTATCGGTTTATAAAACAAGCGAAACTCTGCCTCCTGAACTTAAAAATGCCTTACCAGATGCTGAAACACTAAAAAAACTAATGGATTAAACTATGGATATTAAAAAACTAAGAAATATATTTGGGAAGGATGTTATATTGGATAAAAAATACCCAAAACCATATCCAGAAAATATAGACGAACCAAATAAAATTAAAGCAATAGTTTTAGGTTGTGATCCTAGTAATTTCTCTAAAAAGGATGGAAGTACCAAGTTGTTAGAATTTGTTTTTGGAATAGCAGGTGATAATAAAGACGGACGCTATTTTGCAGGGATAAAAACAAACCTAAGTGAATTGGGTATTGGGATAGATGAAATATATGTTCAAAATCTTTGCAGAAATTATTTTAATAAAGAAACTGCTAAAAATAAGATTTGGATGGAAGCTGCAAAATTGTGGCGAATAACTTTAAAACAAGAACTTGATGTTCTTGTTGATTCGGACATTCCCGTTTTAGTAACATCAGAAAAGATTTACCATGCTTTGATTAATGATAATGAGACTAGACACATCCCAAAAGAAATTTATTCAAGTCCTGACTTAGTTCCATTTATAAATAACTTTCTGGAAAGGCCTTTAATACCATTTTACAGGCATCAAAATTATAGTATGAGGAAGAATCCTGATTACGCAAAACACATAACACAAATTCTCAACAATACAGCAAATGCAAGATAAGCCAAAATATAATAAATATTCTGAATATAAAGATTCTGGAGTGGATTGGTTAGGTAAGGTACCAATGAAATGGGATTTGGTCAAGCTTAAATATGTTTTTTACGAGAAAAAGCATACACATAATCCTAATTTAAGTAGCGGTTCAATTAGTTTCGGCGAGGTTGTATTTAAAGATGACGAAAAGATCCCTGAAAGGACAAAACAATCTTATCAAGAAGTCCTTAAGGGTGAGTTTCTAATTAATCCACTTAATCTAAATTATGATTTAATTAGTTTGAGAATTGGATTATCTAATATTGATGTAGTTGTTAGTACAGGATATATCGTTCTTAAAAACAATTTGAAGATATGTAAAAAATATTATAAGTACTTATTGCATAGATATGATGTAGCATACATGAAATTGTTAGGTTCTGGTGTTAGGCAAACGATTAATTTTAACCATATATCTAATAGCTTGCTTGTTTTCCCACCACTCTCCGAACAAACTGCCATAGCCTTATTTCTTGACGACAAGACCACAAAAATAGACAAGGCAATAAGTAACAAGCAAAAGTTAATTAAGCTATTAAAGGAGCGTAAGCAGATAATAATACAGGATTTGGTTACCGGCAAAAAAGTTTGGGACGAGCAAAGCCAAAGCTGGATTAAACCAACAAAAACCAAAAACTCTGGTGTGGAGTGGATTGGAGAAATTCCGGAGGAGTGGGAGGTGAAGCCAGGTATGTCATATTTAAAAGAAAACAAAAGAAATAATAAGGGGATGAAAGAGAATGTAGTACTTTCATTAAGTTATGGTAATATTATTATTAAACCGAAAGAAAAACTAGTCGGTCTTGTCCCAGAGTCATTTGAAACATATCAAATAGTATATCCTAATGATATCATTGTTAGATGTACTGATTTACAAAATGATCAAACAAGTTTAAGAACAGGATTGTCTAAAGAAAAGGGTATAATAACAAGTGCATATCTTAATCTTGGCATAAAAGATAATCATTTGCCAGAATATATTCATGCATATCTCCACTTCATTGATACTACTAAAGTAATATATAAATACGGTTCTGGGTTGAGGCAAAATTTAAATTTTCCAGACTTTAAAAGAATGCCTTTTTTAGATTTGACATCCAATGAACAGTTTAAAATAGTTGATTATATAAATCTTATTTCTAAAAGAATTATCGATTCTATTTCCATACAGGAGCGACAAATAGAGAAATTAAAGGAGTATAAATCTGTGTTGATAGATAGTGCAGTTACTGGTAAAATAAGGGTTTGTTAAATTATAAATAGATTATGGAAAATGTAATAACAATAGGTACCGATTATCTAGATTTTGAATATGGCTCTCAAAATTATTATCAAGATATGTATCAAATACATATTTTTAGTCCTTTTTATATCCAATCATACTTTTACGATCCACAAGAGGTAAGTGAGGATTATGTTAAAAGTAAAGCTTTGGAGTGGCAAAGTAAGATAAAGAAAAATACCAGTTACGATTTAAAAATAAGTCTATATAATCATAGTGGCATTTTCTTAATAACGGATGG
>JAQUBO010000003.1 GCA_028686735.1 Bacteroidales bacterium | reverse complement strand
ACTTACAGCGTAACCAATGTTGCAGGAGTTACATACAACTGGGCATTCAGCGGAACAGGCACTATCACAGGCAGTGGAAACAGCATCTCTCTATCTGCAACAACAAGTGGAACACTATCTGTAACAGCATCAAACTCTTGTGGAACAAGTACTGCTAGAACACAGGCAATAACAGTAAATCCTAACCTTCCTGTAAGTGTAACTATTGCAACCACATCTAATCCAACATGTTACGGCGTTGAAGCAGTTTTTACGGCAACTCCGACTAATGCTGGTGGCACTCCAATTTATCAATGGAGGCTTAATGGTTCAAATATTGGGTCAAACTTACCATATTATTCTAATACATCTCTTGTAAATGATGATATAATTACTTGTATTTTAACTTCATCCGAAACTTGCACAAGTGGAAATCCGGCTACCTCAAATACAATTACAATGAGTGTTACAACACCCGCAAGCACAGGTTTAACAGACGGGGATTATATTTGGTCAGGAAATACAAGTACTGATTGGGAGAATGCTTCTAATTGGCTAGTATATTCTGGTTCTGCATTTACCGTTGCTACTGTTATTCCTGATAACACTAAAAATGTATTTCTTAGAGACTATAGCCCATGTGCTTCAAATATTTCAACGACCTCTGTAAGTAATCCCGCTGAATGTAATAATATTACAATTGAAACGGGACTAAACTTAAGTAACGCTTCTCAATTAAATGTATATGGTAATTGGACAAATTCCGGAACATTTAATGCAAACCAAGGCTTAGTTAATTTTAGAGGATCTAATATACAAACAATTACAACAAATGGTGATAGCTTTTACGATATATCTTTTAACAATACAAATGCAGGAAACATTGATATTAAGCTTATGGAAGATATTCGTGTAACGCACTCTGCCAATTTTACAAATGGAATTGTTGGATTTGAAAATACAATACGTAAATTTATTTTTGAATCTTCTGCGACAAGTAACGAAGGCACAACAACAAGTTTCGTTGATGGTATTGTCGAAAAGCAAAATCAAACAGCAGCGTTTACCTTCCCAACAGGAGATGTAAATACCAGAGATATAGGAGATGGTATTCAAACTTATAAAATTTCGGCTCCATTTACCGCAAATCCAGAGGCATCAACTACAGTAAGTGTTCTGTATTTATTCTCAAATCAAGGTTTAAATGAATGGTGGTATCACGATTGGACTCACGAAGCTCCGCTTACTCATACAAGCGACAGAGAATATTGGTTGGTTAATTCGGGTTCCGATTTGCAGGCAACATTATACTGGAGAGATAACAATCCTTGTAGTACCCATGATTTCTGTTCTCCAGGACCAACAGACTTTGAAAGTACACAACTTACTGTTGCTTATTGGGATAATATTTGGAAAGATGCAGGAGGAACAGCAACAACAAATTATCAAAATGGTTATATTACATCTTCAACAAATATACCTTTCGGAGCCAAAGGTGTAAAACAAATCACTTTTGGAGCAAAAGGTAGCGATATGCCTCTACCTGTCGAACTTGTTGATTTTAGTGCAACTTGCTTAAAAACTTCTGCAAATATTCATTGGCAAACAGCAACCGAGACCAATAATGACTACTTTATTCTCGAAAAATCCAATGGCAAAGATGAGTTTTACGAAATAGCGAGAATTAAAGGTGCTGGAAATTCAAATCAGTTAGTTGATTATCAATTTGTTGACGATAAGATGTTCTCAGGTGATAATTACTATCGTCTAATACAAGTCGATTACGACGGAAAAGTTAATGTTCATAATATTATTTCTCTAAATTGCGATGGATATGCAAAGGGACAGTCAATTATGTATGCCTATCCAAATCCATTTAAAGATGAGTTAAATGTTGTAATTGAAAATATCGACGAAGGAGAATTTACTATAGAATTATTTGATGATTTAGGCAGAGTTGTGTATCTCGAAAAATGTACTGCAACTAGCTCAGATTATCGAACAAGCATAAAACTAAATAATTTACGACCAGCAGTTTATAACTTAAGAAGTAGAACTGAAGAAAATGTGTTGAATATTAGGGTGGTTAAGAAGTAGGTTTCGCACTTCGAGTCACACAGGCTCACCCTTTAGCTCAGCGAAGCCAATATTCTTGATTGGTTGACTGTTGCTTTCAAGACATTTCTCTTCAAAAACTTATTCAATAATAATTTTTTATTGTATCTTTACAAAAAATATAAAGATGAGATACTTGTTTTTCATATTGATTTTTGGTTTTACTGGTGTACTTACTTATGCTCAGGAAAGCGATAAGTATTTCGGTAATGAAGGGATATTTATTGAGCCAGACACAACAAATAGTATTGCAAGCTCGCCTTTACTTGACACTAAGCGTCTTGGCGTAAGATTTAGTGCTGGGACAATGTTTTCAAGCTCATACGGCGGAATGTTTAGTTCGTATGCTGCACCAGAAATAAATTATCGTTTAAACAATAAATTTTCGTTCTCTGTTGGGACGATGATGACATCAAGTTCAATTCCTTCATTTGTATCGAACGATGCCACAACAAATTCTTTTATGGACAATAAAATGATTAGTTATTATATGTTCGCAAGAGGAGAATACATGGTTAACGATAAATTACGCGTTAGATCGACAGCTGCTTTTGATGTAAGCCCAATGAATAAATCAAATACAAGTTTAGCTTTTGGGTCTTTTGGATTTGATTATAAAATTGGTGAGAACGCTTTTATTTCTGCTGAGTTTGTTATAAATAATGGACGGTATTACAATCCTACTTATGGCAATATGCCTTTTGATAACGGATTTGGCAATAATAGAATTAGACCTTTTGGAAATTCACTTTTTTCTGACCCATATTCAAGGTGGTAAAACCAACTAGATATAATTTAGCAACAATTTTTCCGACCACAATCAAAGAACTAAAACTAACAGGTTGGGATTATATTGATATTATTTTAATATCTGGTGATGCTTTTGTTGATCATCCTTCATTTGGGATTGCAGTTATCGCTCGATACCTTAACGATGTAGGATTTAGGGTAGCTGTTATCCCACAACCAAACTGGCAAGATGATTTAAGAGATTTTAAAAAATTTGGGAAACCTCGTTTATTTTTTGGTCTATCTGCTGGAAACATGGACTCAATGCTCAACCATTATACAGCTGGGCAACGCAAACGTTCAGAAGACGCATACACTCCAGGCGGAGAAATTGGTAAACGTCCTGATTATGCCACTGAAGTATATTCCAAAATATTAAAAAAAATATACCCTGATGTACCCATTATTATTGGCGGAGTAGAAACTTCTATGAGACGATTTGTCCATTATGATTACTGGAGTAATAAGCTATTTTCATCAATTCTTGAAACCTCCAATGCTGATTTACTCGTTTACGGAATGGGCGAAAAACCTATTATAGATATTGCAAGGGAGCTTAACAATTCAGGCTCTATTTACAATTGTTTGCATATTAAACAAATAGCATATTTAAGTGATAAAAACGATGAAACGGATAATGATGTAAAACTTTTCTCGTATAAGGAAGTTCTCGCAGATAAGTTAAAACATGCCGTAAATTTTGTTAAAATTGAAAAAGAATCTAATTCAATTTCAAATCGTAGAATATTGCAAGATCAAAAATACAAACGTCTAGTTGTTAATCCTCCAAACCCAGTTTTATCGGAAAATGAAATGGATAAGATATATTCTCTCGGATATACCCGATTGCCTCATCCCCGATATGTTTCAAAAAAAGATATCCCAGCTTACGAAATGATTAAGAATTCTGTTACCATTCACCGTGGCTGCTTTGGTGGATGTAGCTTTTGCACTATTTCGGCTCATCAGGGCAAACACATAAGTAGCAGATCTCAGCAATCCATCATACATGAGTTGCAACAAATTACAAAAATGCCTGAGTTTAAAGGACATATTACTGATATTGGGGGACCTTCGGCAAATATGTATCAAATGAAAGGAATTGATCTTAATATTTGTAAAAAATGCACTAAACCATCATGTGTCTTCCCCGAAGTTTGCAAAAACCTAAATACTTCACATAAAGCACTCACAGAGCTATATCTTAAAGCCATAAAAATTGACGGAATAAAAAAAATAAGCATTGGAAGTGGGATAAGATACGATTTAGCCATGCACAAAACAAGTAACCAAGAAACAGATAAAGAAAACAAAAAATATCTTGAATTATTAATTTCACGTTTTGTCTCTGGCAGACTAAAAGTTGCTCCTGAACACAGTTCGGCAAAAGTGCTAAAGCTAATGCGAAAAATGAATTTCAGTAAATTTAGAGATTTTGAAAAACTATTTCGTCAAATAAACCAAAAATTTAACCTAAATCAACAGCTAATTCCTTATTTCATTTCGGGACACCCTGGTTGTACAGAGTACGACATGGCAGAGCTTGCTATTGAAACTAAAAACATGGGTTTTAAACTTGAGCAAGTTCAAGCTTTTACTCCAACTCCAATGACTTTAGCGACAGTTATGTTTTATACTGGCATCGACCCCTACACTGGACAAAAAATTTATATAGCAAAAAATAAAACTGCAAAACAAAAACAACTAAGTTATTTCTTTTGGTATAAACCACAAAATCGTAAAAAAATAATCCAAAGCTTAAAAAATGCAGGACGCAAAGACTTAATCGCAACATTTACAAGTAAACATTAGCAATTCAGCCCACATTACTAAAACTCAAAACACTTTAGTAAACTTATAAATTTGTATCTGTCCTTTCGGTTAAATACCATTTCCCACCAATAAGTTCAAATGCATAATACACACCAAATCCGCTATTAGGAATATAAATTGTATGCTCAATTCTATTTTCATCCTCTACAATTTCTACTGTAAATACGTTTTGGTCAACTTCATTTACATCCAATAACATTTCCCAATTTTCACTTGTCCACTCCTCCTGTTCTTCATAATCCAATACCTTTGAACCTACAACGGGGAATTTCACTCTTTCGAGTTGAAAGTTTTCGTCAGCTACAAACTCCTCATAGAACTCTAAAAAAGTCTCATCAGCAAGCTCTGTCTCTTCCAGTTTTGATTGTTGTTGGTCTGTTTTAGACTCTTCTTTTTTGTTTTTATTTTCTATATTATCACAAGCAAAAAACACGAAAAGAAAACTCAAACTCAATACCAATAATTCAATTTTTTTCATAAACTTTAAATATTAATTATTATAAATTGTGTGAATTTCTTGCAAGATATTATATACCGTTTCCATATTTCCTTCATGATTTCTACGCATCCAAAATGACAAAGAAGCATTTTCATAAAAAGGATCATACCTATCTATCTTAAGATGTTGACATATAATACCCGCTAAATGGTAAACATCCAATCCATAAGCACCATGAAAAGTCTCAAAAAACAAACTATCTCCATCATCATATACAACACCTGTTGCAGTATCAGCATGTATATATGCTTCTTCTAACAAGTCTTTATAGTTATCAATTTCTACAATAAAATCATAAGTTCTTATTCTAGTTTCTATCTCCTGATCAATATTTAAACTATTGTAAATTTCTTTTGAAACAATGCTTTTCAACTCAGGTTTTACCATCTCAAATATTTTATTTAAGTTTTCGGAACTACGATCAGTTTTATAAATAGCATAAGCTATCATTCTCTCCTCCTCTGGTTGGTCATTTTCACCTTCATAATAACCATGGTGGCGTTCATTTTCATCAACAAATTCGGGCAAAGCATTATATACATACCAAAAATAATTGGACACAACACCGCTACTTACAGGATTATGTGAAGCCAAAAGATACTTACTAGCATATCCTTTCATTACCTCAAATGAGTTTTGAGTAAGGCTCTTTTCTTTAAGTTTTAATACTTCTTCAAATTTCTGCTCTTCAGTTTCTGGCAGCTCTGAGTAGTTAGCTTTAATATCTAATTGTTGATGATTACACGCTGTAAATAAAACAACAAAGAGAAAGACATTAATCAAAATTGATTTCATAAGATTACTAATTTTAGATTTGTATAAAAAATAATTCCATATAATTTTTCAAAAATAACAAATTTGCCTTAAAAATAACCGTTTTGATTTAAAATGTATATTCGTTTTAGTACCTAAATGATTCCACAATGGTTAAAAATCAATTATTTCACCCTAACCCTAAAGGGAGTAATTGATTTTCTGCACATCCTTAGAGGTTGGGGTAAATGGAGACGATCAAATTTCGTATGGGTACAAAAACGGATATACACTAATTTAATTAAAGTTTTCTCTACCACTATTTGTTAAAAATTTACAATTTATTACTCATTTCCAACTTGTCTTCGCCCACTCCTCTTGTTCTTCCTTTGTTTGAAATGTCCAAGCTAATATTCGACTTATTTTATTTCCCTGCCCCATTGGTATAAGTTTAATTTCTTTTGCTTTAACCCGTTCTAGTTCTTTTTTTAAGTAGAAAACATTCTCATCTTTAGAAATTAAACTTGTAAACCAAAAACATGTATAACCAAATTTAAGGCTTTCGTGTATCATATTTTTCACGAATTTACGCTCCCCTCCTACGCACCATAATTCTTGATTTACACCACCAAAATTTCGCTCCTCATTATTTGCACGTTTTCTTTTTAAATTTGATAGTTTACGCAAATTAGCCTTTTTAGCCTCTTCGAGAGACGCATGAAACGGAGGATTACAAATTACCACATCAATTAAATCATCTTTCGCAATAATTTTATCAAATATTTTATATTTATCTTCTTGCAATTTAAGATTCACTAAACCAGACAAACCAGCATTTTTTTCTATTATTTTTGCACTTGCCTCAAATGCTTTTTTATCTATTTCGCTACAAACAAAGCTCCAGCCATATTCAGCAACTCCAATAATAGGATAGACACAACTAGCCCCAACACCTATATCAAAACATTTAACATCACTTCCTCTTGGCACATTCCCTTTATTACTCAAAGCAAGCAAATCTGCAACATAATGCAAATAATCTGCTCTTCCAGGAATTGGTGGGACTAAATAACGCGGTGGGATATCCCAATAATCCACATTATAATAATGCTTTAACAAAGCTATATTTAATGCTTTAACTGCAAAATTATTAAAGAAGTCGATAGATGTTTTTCCATATTCAGTTGTAATAATAAACTCCTTTAAAGCAGGATATGTTTGCGATAAAGCATCTAAATCGTATCGTTCACGATGTTTATTCCGAGGATGTAGTTGAGTTTTAATTTCAGATTTATGTTTAATCTTTTTTTGCATAATGTTATTTTTGTAACAAGGTACAAAAGTACAAAATGTTTAGTAGTAAGTGATGACAATTAAAATATTTATCCATTAAAAGTGTTTCTCGCTCAATCTTATAGGCAATAAAAGTCCTCAAATTCGCTAAAATCACATACTAGTTTTGTCATGAAATTTGTTTTCGCAAAAGCGAACAAATTTACACGCCAAAACCACAAAAAATCAAGTTTTAAAAAAATATTACGACAAAAACTGCCTATATATTTCTATTCACTGTCGTTTTGTCATATTAATATGATTGGCATATACTTTGAAAAGCGAGGATGAGTTTAAATTTTAAAATTTTTAGAACTATGACAAATAAAAAAGGTAATATTGGTGTAACTACCGAAAACATTTTCCCAATTATCAAGAAATTCTTGTATTCAGATCATGAAATATTTCTTAGAGAACTTATTTCTAATGCAGTTGATGCAAGTCAAAAACTTAAAACTATTGCTATATCAGGCGACTTTAAAGGCGAAGCCGATAATCTTAAAGTACAGGTAATTCTGGATAAAGACAAAAAAACCATAACCATTAAAGATAATGGTATTGGAATGACAGGCGAAGAGGTGGAGAAGTATATTAATCAAATAGCTTTTTCAAGTGCAGGAGATTTCTTAGACAAATATAAAGATGTCGAAAATGCCATAATTGGACACTTTGGATTAGGGTTTTATTCTTCTTTTATGGTTTCAGAAAAAGTCGAAATTTTAACAAAATCATACAAAGAAAATGCTAAAGCAATAAAGTGGGAGTGCAAAGGAGACCCAGAATATAAAATTACTGAAATTGAGAAAGAAGAAAGAGGTACCGATATTGTTTTACACATAGACAAAGATTCTGAAGAGTTCTTAGAAAAAAATCGTATTCAAGAATTATTAGACAAATATTGCAAATTTTTACCTGTAGAAATTGTTTTTGGTAAAAAAACCACTTGGAAAGATGGCAAAGAAGAACAAACTGATGAAGATAATATTATTAATAATCCTAATCCAGCATGGAAACAAAAACCAGCAGATCTAAAGAAAGAGGATTACGACTCATTTTATCGTGAGTTATATCCTGCAAATTTCGAAGCTCCGCTTTTTAATATCCATTTAAATGTTGATTATCCGTTTAACTTGACAGGGATTTTATATTTTCCAAAAATCAAATCAAACCTCGAAGTTAATAGAAATAAAATACAGCTATACTCAAATCAAGTATTTGTAACAGATTCTGTTGAGGGCATCGTACCAGAATTTTTGACATTATTACATGGTGTGTTAGATTCTCCGGATATTCCTTTAAACGTATCCAGATCATATTTACAAAGCGATGCTAATGTAAAAAAGATTTCAAGTCATATTAATAAAAAAGTTGCTGACAGATTATTTGAAATATTTAAAGATAATCGCGAAGACTTTGAACAAAAATGGGATGATTTAAAGCTTTTCATAGAATATGGAATGATTTCGGACGAGAAGTTTTATGAAAGAGCTGAAAAATTCTCACTCTTTAAAAACACTGACGATAAATATTTCACTTTCGAGGAATACAAAACACACATCGAGGCAGAACAAAAAGATAAAAACAATAGTTTAATTTATCTATATGCAACTAATAAAGAAGACCAATATTCTTATATAAAAGCAGCCAAAGAAAAAGGATACGATGTGCTATTATTAGATGGACAATTAGATATGCACTTTGTAAACACTTTAGAAAGCAAAATGCAAGACTCAAGATTTGTTCGTGTAGATGCTGATACGGTTGATAATCTAATACAAAAAGATGATAAAATAGAATCTGTCCTTAGCGAAAAAGCACAAGAAGGTGTTAAATGGGCATTCCAAGGGGTTATGCCAGAAGAAAAATCGTACTGGGTAACAAATGATGCTATGAGACCAGAGGATATGCCTGTTATTATTACTCGTGATGAGTTTATGAGAAGAATGAAAGATATGTCAGAGTTTAGTGGAGGCACAGGAGTCTATGGAGATTTACCTGATAACTTTAAAGTTATTATTAATACAAACCATCCTATTATCGTTGATCTTAGTGAAAAAATCGAAAAAAAGACAAACACTAAAAGAGAAAAAATTGACGAAAAATTAGAAAAAATAAACGAGGAAAAATCTACTCTTGATGAAAAACTTAAAAAAATCGAGAAAGAAGAAGATAAACCAGCAGAAGATAAACTTAAACTCGAAGAGATAGAGTCAAACTTATCAAAAATTGAAGAAGAAAAAATTGATTTATATAAAGACTTTGGTAAAAAACAAAAAATTGTAAGTCAATTATTCGATTTAGCTTTACTATCTAACAACCTCCTAAAAGGAGAACCTCTAAGCAAGTTTGTTACAAGAAGCGTAGAATTACTCAAAAAATAATACTAATATATATTATAAAAAACCGCAGTAATAACAAACTGCGGTTTTTTTTGTCAGCTTGTATGTTACTGATACACAAGTATTGGACGGACTTTTACGCACAAGTATTGGCTTTCGAACAACTCGAAAGTCAGATTGTGGTAAAATTGGTCAGATTGGAAAGTAACTCGAAAGCCAGATTGAGAAATACCGAAAATCAAACAGAGATAAATATTTAATAATGGAGAAACTTCAGTCTATAGTCTCTTTGTGTTTGAGCCAAGAGTTTATAAAACTAACCCGCATTATTACTTCGTGAGGGCTTCGCCGTTCATGCGATTAGCTTTGTGTAGATACACCTGTGCTGAGTTTATCGAAGTAAGGCGCCTAACTTTGCAGTTATACAAATGTATTTACTCCCTTTGGTCGTGAGCTAAAGGTTCAATAAGTTAGCAACGCAGTAGATGCACAAAGACAATCGCAAGCAGCACTAAAATTTGGGTGCATTAATGACTTTTGATAAACAATATAAATGTTTGACAATCTGACATTTACTAACATATTCTACAAAAAGCGGTGAATAATGCGGGCTAAGTTTACTCATCATATAATAACACCTTTTCGATTTTGGTATCCTGAATTTTCAAAATTTTGAATTTATAATTTCTGTTACCGTCAATAACATTAATAACTTCTGATTGCTGCGGGAAACTACCATAATGAAATAAGATATATCCAGCAATAGTTTCGTAATCGTCTGACTCGCTAAGCTCGAAACCAAATTCCTCATTAAAATCATCAAGTTCCATTCCTCCAGTCATAATATAATTACCGTCATTATCAACAACTACATTAACCTCTGGAGTATCGTGTTCATCTTCAAATTCACCAAAGATTTCCTCAAGTATATCCTCCACTGTAACCATTCCAGAAGTACTGCCAAACTCATCAACAATAATAGCGAGGCTTTTTTTACTTTGGATAAGCTGCTCAAACAATTTTTTTGCCGACATTGTTTCGGGAACTATCATCACTTGACGCACAGAATTACGCAATTTTTGAGGATTTTTAAAAATATCTTTAACATTTACATATCCAGATATTTCGTCAACATTATCTCTGTAAACAAGAATATTTGAATGCCCTGTTTCAATAAATTTTTCTTTAAGCTCATTTATTTCCATGTTAATTGACACTGCCTGTATTTGGTTACGGGGGACGATACATTCGCGAAGTTTAACAGAAGAAAAATCCATAGCATTTTGAAAAATTTTCAATTCGTGAGCCTCTTTAGATTTTTTACTATGTTTTGTACTTTTCTCAATTATTTCATCAATATCAATTTTACCAAAAGCCTTTTCTTTTTGCGACTCATCGAGGCTTTCTTTAATAAACAAGCCCATAATACGACTAGAAACCCACATCGAAAACACAACTACTGGATAAAAAAGATAATAAAAGAATATTAATGGTATAGAAAATGTTGCTAATGCGGTATTACTAAGTATCCTAAAGAGCGTTTTAGGTAAAAACTCGGCAAAAACAAGAATAAACAAAGTTGATAAAAGTGTTTGTATTATCAGGACATAAACCTCATTACTTACAAAACTTTCTATTGGAGTTTGTAATATTTTAGCCATAAAAATACCATAAATAACAAGTACTAGATTATTTCCAACAAGCATTGCTGAAATAAATTGCGGCTGATTATTATTAAAAACTGTTAATATTTTTGATCTAAGTCCCTCTTCCTTTGAAGCTATCTCCAATCTCAATTTATTTGACGAAACAAAGGCGATCTCCATTCCGGAAAAAAATGCAGAAAATATTACAGAGACAAAAACAATTATCCAATCCATTACTATTACTATTACTATTTTCTTTTATGTCTTTTTTCGTTATTTTTTCTTTGCATACGTCTCACAGCAAACATCCCCATACTTATAACACCAAGCAAGTATATCATCCATGCTTTACCAATACCAATTTTAATATTATAATAAATCCCCATAGCCAAGCAGAATATTGCCATTAATATCCATGCATATTCAATAATTACAAAAAAGTTTCTTTTATTTTTCATTTACGTTTATTGTTCCTGTTGGTTTTAAAATTTTCCATTTTGAGAAATCCTGATTTGACTCAAACCCTTCACCAAATAATATTTCTTCGGCAGTTGTAATTCGTACAAACTTATCAGAATATATAATTTCTTTTTTCATATCCCAGTAAAGCAACTCTGTATTTATTCTCTCTTCCTCAGCGTTATTATTTACTTCCACATCCGATTTAGCTTCCCAAATTTCATCTTTAATAAGATATCTTGCATAATTACATCTAAGGGTACCAGTAATGTCCATAAGTGAGTTATAAAACTCCACATTAAGGCCTTTTGGGTATTCATCATACTGTACCTCAACCCTTTCGTATCTTATCAGTTCTGGTGCGAATATTTTCACTTTAATTTGCCCCGAGTCGCTAACACTTGTTTCCAAGTCAATAACCTGAAAAGAGGGCCTATCATTTGATACAGTAAGTTTATTAACCTGTTCAATATCATTTTTGCAAGAAAAGAATGTCGTACCGATTATAAAAACCAGCACGACATTCATCATACATTGTATATTGATTTTTTGCAACATTATTTATTACATCTGATAGTCGTAGTTTCGTTTATCCAACAACCTATAGTAACTGTTTGTCCTTCGCTTAAGTTTAACCAAAACACTTCTTCCAGACTTGGATAACGCGATGAGTATCTTCCAATAAGTTCGTTTGCATCTTTTAGAATTTCCTCATCATCAGTTACATTTTTAGCTTTTATAAATTGATCTACAATTAGCCAATTAATGGATTTCTTTTCAAAAGCAGTTTCACCACATCCACCAGTAGCAGCATATATTTTTCCAATTAACATATAAGCTTTTGCATAATTTGGGTCAACATTTAATGCAGATCGTGCTGCAGATCGTGCTGCTGGATAATTCTTACCTAAGTTATAATAAAGCAATCCTAATTCATAATACATATCTGCTTTTTTAGTATTATCTTGCTCAAGATCAATAGCTTCGTTGTAGTATTTTTCGGCATTTTGCATATCATTTCTTTTAAAATAGCCTTGAGCAATTGAATGAGCAGCAGAAGATGTTTTTTCTTTACTATAAACTAATACAGCAGCATTCATATATAAATCAGAAAGTTTACATTCATCACCCTTTCCACTTTCGAGTAATGCAACAATTTCTTTAGCAAGTTCTACATCTTGTGGATTTGCCTCAAACTGTGGTTCAAACACATTAATAATTGCAGTACAATCAGCAGCACCAGAATTTACAAATAATTGTTTAATCTCTTCGGCAGTAGCTATATATCTTTCTTTCTTTTTTTCATTAGTCTCATTTTCGATTTGATAATTTATTGCACTTGACACTTTTGAGAATATTTCAACAATCTTTTCTTTTGCCAAGGCTTCGCTACCAAATAAAACTGAGGCAGTATTCATATAATATTTCAATGCAAAATATTCGGTTCCATTTCCAAGTAACTCAAAAGATCTTTCAAATGTTTCATAAGCTCCTTGCATATCATTTGCACGATATTTTAATATAGCAAGTCCTTTACGCCCAAGCACAACACCTTCTTGGTCAAAATACTTAATTCTATTATCATATACCATCATTAAAGTATCGACATAAGCTTCTCTAACAGAATCTTCAGTTGCATTATCAATAAAGTACTCAACAATTGTAGTACCGTGTATATAAATATTTTTAGTAGCTTCGGGACAATTAATAAAGCACCATCTCCAAGAATCCATTGCATCCTTGATATTTTTTTGTCTAAAGAACTCTGTATAAGTTGATAACTTCACTGCACAAGTTTCGGGATCTTCTCCATATTTACTTACATCTTGAGCATTTAAAAGACTGCTCATCATAAGTCCAACGAATAATATTGGTAAAAAAACTTTAATTTTCATAACTCTTTAATTTATTTTAATATAATATCTAATCAAATTTACTTTTCACAAACCAAATTTCGGCAAGATTGAAACTAATTCCGAGTATAGCATAATTTTCTTTAATCAAATTATTTTCGAGTGTTCCTCTTTGCCCATATTCTAGCGAAATATTAAAAGATGTCTTAGACCGTTTCATTGGTAATCCTAAACCAAAACTTATGCCAAAGTCGTTTATAGGTGTTTCTCCATTTTCAAGATTAAAGTAATTTTGATTATAGTGAACCCCTCCCCTATAAGCAACACCTTTCCAATAACTAAAGATACTTCCACGATCACCACTAGGTATATACTCTAGTCCAAGCGACATAAAACTCGAATTACTGAGATTATCAATTTGTCCAAAAAACTCTGCGTTTTCCCAAGACTGCATAGTATAATCAAATCCAAGATATAATTTATTATTATACTGATATCCTAACCCAAGACCTATGCTTTGCGGCAAACTAATCAAGCCTTCTTGATCATCAGCACGAAAAACAGTATCTACTATAGCCGAACTATTTGACAATGTATGATATACAATTCGCGTACGAACAGCCGCCAGGTCGGAATTTAAACCATACACAGCTCCAAAAGAAAGTGAATTTGTTTCATTAATATTATATACATACTTTAGACCTGCATCAAAGCTAAAATCATGAATTTGAATGGTATTTTGTTCAAAAACATTTAAATATGCACCAGTATCATCATTAAACACGAGCCCAGAAGATTGATAAATCTTACCAAACAAGTAAGATGCAGTTATACCGAAGTAAAAATTATTAAACGGATTAAACGCATTAGTAAAAAACACTTTATTAACCCCTCCATCTCCAGCAAACAAATAATTTTTATCAACTCCTAAAGAAATATCATTCGAGCTAATAGAGTATCCTACATCACTAAAAGGCAATAATCCAGCAGCAGCTTTCCACCACTTTGTAACCGCAAATCCAAAATTAATATGCGACAAATGAAAATCGGTTTTTAATTGAGAGTACTCAGGATTTGTTTGGCTAAACGCTCTAGCTCCACCATTTAATCCAAAATCCAAAATAAAAGTAAGCGAGTCAATTTCTCCAATCTGAGCTGGATTAGCATAATTTATACCATTGGCATAAGGCAAAGTATAAGATAAGCCTCCCATTGAATTACCTCTCGTTAAAGTAGAACGAGTTGCATCCCCAACACCATTACGAGTATAAGGAGACCCCACTCTACCTTGAGCAAAAACAGCAACTCCGATACTCACTAGAAATAATATACTTGTTAATTTTTTATACATTTAGTTTTAAAATTTTATTTAATCCAAACATTGCAATATTTGGTTCAGCAAAAATGCGATTTTTTATTAAATTATCAAAGAAAAAGCTCTCTCCACCAGTAAAAACTACAAATAAATCCTCAAATTCCTTATTATAAGCAGCAATCACTCCTTTAACTTCGTTCATTATACCATTTTGCACACCCAGTATAACAGCCTCATTAGTTGTTTTACCATAAACGCCATTTAGATTTGTGTTAATATTTAATAACGGAAGTTTTCCAGTAAAATTATGCAAGGCTTTAAATCTTGTGCCAATACCTAAAGAAATTGTTCCTCCCAAGTAATCATTATTATTAATAAGTATATCATAAGTTATGGCAGTTCCAAGATCAATTACTAACACATTATTACAAGGATATAACACAGAAGCTCCGCACACCGCAGCAAGTCTATCCTGCCCAAGTGTATGAGGAGTTTCATACAATATGTTAACTGGTAATTTAAGACTGGTACTCATCTGCACAAGATTAACAGTATTTTCTATTTTTGAAATAATCTCCTTATCATCATCACGTACAGAAGAAATAATTGCATTTTTTATATTATACTTATCCACAAGGTAAGTATTCTCAGCCCACAATTTCTCATAATCATTAACTATTGATGAATATACAATATCCGGTTCATCAAAAACGAATACTTTTATCCTTGTATTTCCTAAGTCAATTATTAAATTTGCCATCACTAAATACGATTCGACGCAAAAATAAAACAATATTACCAATTTACATAGTTTATTTACAGACTAAAAAAAATAATGACTATCAAAAAACGCACAAAGCTAAGGATAGATTAAAAACTATTGGTTTAATCTAAGCCTTAAATTTACAATATTTCAATATTTTTTAGCTGATTTACAAAATAAAAAGTCAAAAAGGTCAAATATTTTAATATGATTGTTTATAAATAATATTTATTTGTTATCTTCGCAGCCTAAAATTCAAAAAGAATTAACTAATAATTTTAAAAGCATAAAGTAATGGCAGTATTACAAAAGATTAGAAACAAAGGAGGTGTTCTTGTTATTATTTTTGTGGGAGTCGCTCTTTTCCTATTTATAGTTGACCCCTCAACTTTTCAACAGTTGTTTGCAAAAAATGAAACAAATATTGCAAAAATAAACGGAGAAAAAATTGAACACTCTGAATTTCAAGAATTTTATAATCAACATCGTGAATTTCTTTTAGTAGCTCAACGTAAATCAAGCTTAGACACTGAAGAAGACAACAGCATCAGAGAGCAAGCATGGAATGATATTCTACAAAAACACTTACTAGAGCCTGCTTACGATGAGGTTGGTTTATCAGTTAGTGATGAAGAGTTAGATAACTTACTATTTGGGTCTAACATTCACAATATTATTACGCAAAACTTTACAGATCCACAAACTGGACAAATTGACACTGCCAGTATCAGATCATTTTTTGAGCGTTCGGGAGAGGATCCAGGATATCAAATTATTGCAGATTACTGGAAAGTTGTAATTAAACGAGACCATATTAGAACAAAATACAACACTATGGTAGCAAAAGGATTTTATACTCCTACTGCTTTTGCAAAAATTGATTATCAAGATAAAAACAATATGGTCGATTTTGAATATGCTTTTAGAGGATACAAAGAAATCCCTGACGAAAGCATAAAAATCACTGATGCCGACTATAAAGCATACTATGACGAACACCAATATATGTTTATAGAAGAGAATAAAAGTCGTGATATCGAATATGTCGTTTTTGACGTAATTCCTTCGGCAGAAGATACTGCAACAATAAAGGAAGATATAGAAGACTTATACGCTGAATTTAATGCTTTAGAAAAAGGACATGCTGATTATGCTTCAAGATACAGTGAAGTAGTTATGCAACAAAGATTTATCCCACAAACAGAACTTCCTAATGGTCTAAACCCCGAGTTTTTTAATAACGAAATTGGAGCAACTTCTGACATTATACAATCAAACAATATGTACTACTTTACAAGAATTGTAGAAGTTGCTCAACGTCCCGATTCTGTTAATGCTAGCCATATTTTAATCATACCTAACGACACTCTTACACTTGAGCAATGCTACGAAAAAGCCGATAGTTTAAAAACTTTAGCAGAAGATGGAGAAGATTTTGCGATTTTAGCATTTATGAACTCCGAAGATAGTGGATCGCAGCAACAAGGAGGAAATTTAGGCTGGTTTACCGACGGAATGATGGTTCCAGAATTTAATGAAGCTTGTTTTACTGGTAAAACTGATGATATTAGCATTGTCGAATCTCAGTTCGGTGTACATATCGTTAAAATTGAAGATCAAAGTGATTATAGCAGAAAAATAAAATTAGCAACAGTTGGCAAAGAAATTAGGTTCTCTGATAGAACAAGCAACTATTATTTTTCAAAAGCTAGTAATTTTAGTGCAAACAACAGCACTAGCAAAGAATTCGATGCTGCTATAATAGAAGATAACCTAACAAAAAGAGTAGCTGACAAACTTAGTGAACTCGACAACAAATTACCTGGAATTGAAAATGCACGTGATATAATTCGTTGGGTTTACAATGAAGAAACAAAACTTGGTGATGTCTCAACAGTTTTTCATTTTATTGACAAATACATTGTTGTAAAAGTATCTGCAGTAAGAGAAAAAGGTGTTGCTCCACTAGAAAATGTTAAGGATATCATTGAACCAATTATTGTTAAGGATAAAAAAGCTGAAATAATAATAGCAGAACTTAATAAAGACATATCGTCAAAAATGGATTTAGGTGCTATCAACAGTAAATACGGAAAGACTCTTGATACGATAACAAACGTTAGCTTTTCATCATTTTCTTTACCTGGATTAGGTATTGAACCAAAAGTTAATGCAGTTGTAAGCATTATTGAGCCAAACCAAATTTCAAAACCTATTAAAGGTAATAATGGAGTTTTTGTTATTAAAGTTATCAATAAAACTGTTGCTCCCGAAAAGACTGATTTCACTCAAGAAAAACTTAGTGTAATGAGAAATCAAGCTTCACAGGTTTACAGATTATTTGAAGCTATGGAAAAGAAAGCTGAAATTGAAGACAATAGAGCAAGGTATTTTTAAAAATAATAGACTCTGTATAGATACAATTAAAAAAAGCGATAAAATTTTATCGCTTTTTTTATTTCTATGCTAATAGTTTAGCAGCAATAATAAAACAGCAGCCGTCAACGATGAGCTATCATTATTCAACTTACCTTTACCATACGAAGGCAATGGCTTATTTTTAGAGTCGTCCAGTACCGTTTCGAGAAGTATATTCAACAAATTATCGGCTACGGTTTCATATTTATATAGGTTTAGCCCCGAAATTAAAAAATAGTAATATTCGATATCAAAATCTCCAGACTCAAACTTTGATTTGTATGCACCATTATTGACTACCATATTTAACTTTTGAGAATAAAAGTCCGCTATATCAAGTGATGCCAAACCAGCCCACAAGGCATAACCAATTACATCATCTGCTGCAATTTTTTGGCCGCTCTTAATATTTATATTAACATATTCTGATTGCTGGATATCAAAAAAATAATGGTTAAAGGCAAGTTTAATAGAATCCATCTGCTCTTTATACATTTTCACATCATCCAGATATCCTAAACGTTCTGCGATTTTCTTAAGACAATATTTCTCTGAAAACAGCATTGCATTTACATCAACGCGCTCGACTCCTAAATTATCTTCACACCAGAAATTATTATTATCATCTCGATGACTATACCAAAATTCATGATTTGCTTTAATTAAAGGATAAATGACTTTCATAATATTCGTGTCAGATTTAATAGAGACTATATTCCATGCAGTCCATGCAGCCATTGGTTTTTCACTAATAATCGGAATATTATCGACATGGTTTAATACTGGAACAATCGTATTTAAGGAATTATCCTGATTTAAATTTGACATTGCCGAAACCAATGCATGCGTTGCCAAACTAATATCATATCTAATCATTGAAGAAGCATAAAACCAGTTCTCATCAACATTTATATATTCATTATTGAGTCCATTTCTTTCAACAAAAAAGTAGCTTTTAAAGTCAGGTATAAGACTTCTTAAATTCATCAATAATGTTTGCAATGCCTTAACAGAAATCTTTTTATGCATTTCATTTTGTGCAACGACATTAGATATTAGAAACGTCCACATTTTCTCATTATTATCAAAAAAACGTTTTGGATTATTTAATGCTTCTGTAACCATTTCCACTTCACTTTTATCATCGCCCTTAAAATATTGCGACAAAGTTGTTACAATACTGAGAGTATCATTAGGTTCTATCCATTGTGGTTTTTTATATGAAATCTCATAGGCATCTTCTTGAAAAACGAGATTTATCTCATCGTCGAGTTTATATCTTAATAACCAAAATATATCATCTTTGCCATCTATTTTGTACATCCAAACATCTGTAAACCTATCTGTTTCTCCCATTTCCTCATAGGCATCTCCATTAATCATCCAAGACATTGGGAGTATTTTATCCGATGTATTAATTGCCTTAGCTTCAAATAAGCAGGTTCTTCCGGAAACAAAGGCTGCTTTTATTTCAATAAAAAAATCATCAAATACAAATTTTTGATATAATAAGCCTGGATACTGAACAATCTCAAAATCATTTGCGAACTCATATTGTATTTTACCTATACCATCTATACCAAAGTTGAACTTTATTAAAGAACGTCCAATCCATTTATCATTATAAAAACTATATGGACCAGCAAATTTGCCAAAACGATTAGTCTCTTCTACGCTTGGTAAGCCCAATCCAAACCACGAACCATTATTAGAAAAAACATTGGTTACAGAGTCTTGCGAATAAGATGGAAAATAAGAGCATTCCATTTGATAAGGATAGTTATACATTATTTGTGCATAAGAGACATTTATTACTAAAGCGAATAATATAATTCCAAACAAGTTTTTCATAGTATGATAAAATTTACTAATTTCGTTAAGATAATTATTTTCAAAATTAAATAAAAATCGTACCAACATGCTCAATAAACAAAAAAATCGATAAATAAATGACACATCTTGTTGAAATATGTACAGATACGCTTAAATCTGTTAAAAAAGCAATTATAGGAGGAGCACAAAGAATAGAGCTCTGTTCAGTTTTAGAATGTGGCGGAATAACACCCTCGTATGGCTTTACCAAAAAAGTTACAGAGTTTAATAAAATTAAAGTAAATATTCTTATTAGACCACGTCCAGGAAACTTTGTTTACTCTGATGAGGAATTTAAAATAATGTGTGAAGATATCAAACAATTCAAACAACTAGATATTAATGGTATTGTATCTGGAGTTTTAACTAAAGAAGGAACCGTAGATATTGAAAGGACTAAATTACTTGTTGACTTATCGAAACCCTTAGATTTTACATTTCACCGAGCTTTTGACAACTGTAAAAACATCAATCGTGCAATTGATAAAGTAATAAAAACAGGAGCAAATACATTGCTTACATCTGGCGGAAAAGCTAATGTAAATTTAAGCAAAGACATAATTGTAAAACTCAACAATGAATATGGGGACAAAATAACTATTATGCCAGGTGGAGGGGTAAATCTTGATAATGCAGCTTTTTTTATCCAAAATGGGATAAAAGAAATTCACTTATCTGCAGGTAATTTTGAACAAGACAACTACTACTACAACAATGAACTTGCAGGCATGGGGCATTTTATTCTTAATGGACAAATTGGGTATAAGTACTCAGATGCCAAAATGATTAAGAATGTTTGTAATTTATAATACCAAATATTGGCTTTCGAGTAACTTGAAAGTCAGATTGTGGTAAAAGCCAGATTATTAAAGGGAGCTAACATAAAAAAGGGTCTCAAAACTTATCGTTCTGAAACCCCTGATGTTTCTGCTCCCCCTCTAGGACTTGAACCTAGGACCCCCTGATTAACAGTCAGGTGCTCTAACCAACTGAGCTAAGGAGGAAAAGCGTTGCAAAACTAATAATATTTTTTAACTTTGCAAAATAATTTTTCAATTTTTTTTATTTATGACAAAAATAATAGCAATGGGAAACGCACTAGTTGACATCATGACAATGCTTGATGATGACCAAGTGCTTAACAATCTGAAACTTCCAAAAGGAAGTATGCAATTAGTAGATGCAGAGACTAGTCAAAAAGTTCAAAAATTTACTGAACAATTACCAAAAAGTTTAGCAAGTGGTGGTTCTGCAGCAAACTCGATTAGAAGTTTAGCTACATTAGGAACTAAAACAGGCTATCTTGGTAAAATAGGACTAGACAAAATGGGTGATTTTTTTGCTAAAGACATGATAAACACAGGAGTAACACCAAAGTTGATTACAACGGACACTCCTACAGGCATTGCAGTAGCACTAGTGAGCAAAGATTCTGAAAGAACATTTGCGACATATTTAGGAGCAGCAGCTGAGCTAACGCCCGAAGATATTACACCAGAAATATTTGAAGGTTTTAACATTTTACATGTTGAAGGTTACCTAATATTCAATAATGAGCTAATAGAAAAGACAATGCAAACTGCAAAAGAATGTGGTCTTCGTGTTTCATTAGATATGGCAAGCTACAATATTGTTGATGCCAATTTAGATTTTCTAAAGTATCTAACAGAAAAATATGTTGATATTTTATTCGCAAACGAAGAAGAAGCAAAATCCTTTACTGGCCAAGAACCTGAAGAAGCTCTCCACACAATCGCCAATGTTTGCGATATTGCTATTGTAAAAGTTGGTAAAAACGGATCTTACATAAAAAAAGGGGACTTTATACACAAAGAAGGTGTAATAAAAGTTAAGCCAATTGACTCAACAGGAGCAGGCGATAATTATGCTGCTGGTTTTTTACATGGTCTAACAAACAATTGGGACTTACCAAAATGTGCAAAAGCAGGAGCAATACTTGCAGGCAATGTAATTGAAGTTATCGGCACCACAATGGACGAAAAACGTTGGGATAACATCAAACAAGAACTTTCAAAGATATAAAGCTCTATAATAGAAAAGAAAGTATTCTTACTATACTTTCTTTTCTATATCTATAAGACTAATACAAGCCCAAAACAACTTATCCCGCATTATTACTTTCAGTGAGGGCTAAAGCCGTTCATCGCATCATTCATAGTTTGCTTATAATAAGCTGTTAATCAGTAGATTGGCAAGGCATTTATGGTTTTATTATTAGCCAATTTTTGAAAAAGCTTACAATTATCTTTGTGCATCTGCGTCGTTAAAAACCAATTACAACATCGAATAGGACATTTTACAATTAAAATGGTATAAACAACAGTTTAGAATAAACCGTGTAATTCTGCATCAATCTTATTTATAATAACATTAAGGTCTTCTGGTTTTTCAGCAAAATTAAGATTATCAACATCAACAACCAATAACTTCCCACTATTATAATTAGCTACCCATGCTTCATATCTTTCGTTCAATCTTTTTAGATAATCTAATCTGATTGTGTTTTCATATTTTCGTCCTCTATTCTGTATTTGCTGCACTAAAGTTGGGACACTTGCCCGTAAATAAATAAGCAAATCTGGAGCTTCAACCAAAGTTGCCATAAGACTAAACAAGCTAAAATAGTTATCGAAATCACGAGTAGTCATCAGCCCCATTGAATGCAAGTTAGGGGCAAAAATATAAGAATCCTCATAAATAGTACGATCCTGTATTACTGTTTTTTTGGATTTACGAATTTCGAGAATTTGATTAAACCTGCTGTTTAAAAAATAGACTTGCAAATTAAACGACCATCTTTGCATGTCGTCATAAAAATCTTTAAGATATGGGTTATCATCAACATCTTCGTAATGTGGCGACCAGCCATAATTTTTTGCGAGAAGTTTAGTTAACGTTGTTTTTCCCGCCCCAATATTACCTGCTACTGCTATATGCATAGAACTAAGTTTAGATTAATTATCAATTTATAAAAATAAAACTAATAAATGATTTTACCCAAAATTTTCAATAGAGAATTTCAAAAGTTATCAACGATTTTTCAGCAAGGACATAAAAGTTCTCTCCTGAGGCATCAATATCGAGTACAGGACCGACAGGCATTTTAATAAAAGATTGTTTTTTTCTTGTTAAATCATAAATAACAAGTTCCTTATCTTCAATGTAGAACAGCTTATCATTATCAAGACAAATAGGTGTATCATCTTTTGCCATTAGCTTCAAATAAAAATTAGCAAACTTATCTAGTACTATAATATTACCACCATCTGTTTTCAGAACTATATAATCTGTTGAAACAAGAAGCTCTCGAATTTCACCATCTTTAATTTGGGCATAAAGATTTACACCATTTTGAGCGATTTTAAGATTTTGATCCACTCGCACTATATGTGAATTTTGATAATTATAGACCCAAAATCCGCCTTGCTGTGCTACTGCAATTGCACCACTATTATAAATATTAATATCATCAAGTGAAACAGGGTCTCTCAATTCCGTAAGATATTTATCCAAAAACAAAAGCGTATTAAAGTCAGCATAATATATTAGTATCCTTAGTGGGTCTGATACATCGACAAAACTAATATCTCCATAATAATAAGTATCCCAAGTATATAGAGCTTTTAAATCCTTATCTGTTTTAGTTAAAACATTTTGCTTTACAAAATAAAAATTACCAAGTTTATCCAGATTAAACAACTGTGCATCAACAGACTTACGACTAATCTCTGTCATTTGTCCAAAAGCTGTAATACTGTAAAAACATATTACTATATTTATTAAGATTTTCATATTATGTCTAGATTTCAAAAATCATACCTGATTACAATGATACTGTAAAGATAAAAAAATCTGACCAAAAAAAGAATTTTTCGGTCAGATTTACGTGAAAAGTAAAACTATACTGTTTACTTAATAATTACGATTAACTTGGATTTAAAAATTACCAATTACCTCTTTGATTACGCCCCATAGGTCTTGCACCACGAGACATTCTAGGTCTGGAATCCATTGACTGGTACCTACAATTATAATTACGATTTCCTCTCATTTGCGGACGACTGTTATAATTTCGACTTGATATTCTTGCATCATATACTTCTCGCTGTTCAGGAGTTAACTCACTACGCACAGCAATGCGTTTTGATGCATTTTCTTTACGTATTTTAGTATTTAGCACCGACATTTCTTCAATTTTTTGATGAATTGTTGTCTCCGAAGGATTATTAGCTATCCTTAATTTTCTCAATTCAGCTCTTTTTATATCAAGCTCAGCCCTATATTCTCTCACTTTACTTTCACTTTCGAGTCTTATTGCATCAATAGAAACTATTTGCTCTTCGGACAAATCGTCAATTAAACACCAGTTTCTATTTTGATAATCTCTCTGTTGTTGCGCTGATAAGTGTCCTACAAATATCGAGGACAAAAATAACACTGATAAAAATAATACTTTAGTTTTCATAATTTTTTATATTTTTGATTTACGATATTATGACAATTGAAATGAGAAAAGGTTTAATTTAACAAAATAAAAAAAATGAAACTATATAAAACACCTTTAAAGATTTGCCATATCGAAGGCGGTGGTAATCATATATTAATAAAAGCAAACGCAAATAAGAATAAATGTTTTTTATTAATCGATACAGGAGCATCAAATTCGGTATTTGATTCTAATGCTAAAGCTTTTAGAGATACTATTTTAGCAGACATTGAAAATGACAATCAAAGCTCTGGATTTAATTCAAAAATAGAGAACTTATCGACAGGACAAATAAAGTCGTTAAATATCAGCTACTTCAGGATTTCCGAATTTAATGCTATCTTTACACCACTAGATTATATAAATCAACTTTATCAATCACTAAACCTGCCCATTATTTCGGGAATAATTGGTTGTGATTTTTTAATAAAATACAAGGCTATTATTGATTTATCTGACAATATTATGGTTCTAAAAAAAAATAGTGAAAAATAATTTGGTGTAAAATCTGTATTTTCGTAAAAAATCAATATCTTTGCACACTTAAAAAATGAATGTAAAATTATAACTTAACGTTAATAAAAAATTTAAACATGCGTAACAAAGGAGCGATTATTACAGTATCAGTATTGCTTACAGTAATTTGTTTGTATTATTTATCTTTTACTTTTATGACAAAACGTGTCGAAAGTAAAGCAGACAATTATGCTGAAGCACGATTTGAATCAATGAAATTAGAAGTTGAAGAGTCTGAAAAAATATACATTGTTGACTCACTAACAAAAAGATATCTTGATTCAATGTCAAATCAGGTTGTATATACTTTATTTAAGAAATACACCTATATGGATTGTAAAGAGAGAGAAATGAATCTTGGTCTAGATTTAAAAGGTGGTATGAACATTACGCTTGAGATTTCTGCCCAAGATGTAATAAAAGCACTATCAAACAACCAAAGTGATTCAACTCTTATAAAAGCCATAGAGCTTGCAAATGCAGGGACTATAGAACAAACTGGAACAAACTATATTGAAGTTTTTGGCAATGCTTTTTCAAGCATAAGTACTCCCAATTCTCCAAGTCTTGCATCATTATTTATTACAACCAGCAATCAAGAAGACATCACCATTAAATCGAGCAACGAAGAAGTTATTGCATATATCAGAAATCAATATGATGCAGCAATCAACAATGCATTCGATGTTTTACGTAAACGTATCGACCATTTTGGCGTAGTTCAACCGAATATACAAAGAGATGTTGCTGTTAAAGGAGTGTTTCATATCGAGCTTCCTGGTATTAAAGATCCCGAACGTGTTGAAGAACTACTAAGACAAGCAGCAGTTCTTGAATTTTGGGAAACCTACAATGCCGAGGAGATATACGATAGACTATCAGAAGCAAATATTCTAATTGCCGAAATTAAAGACGCTGAGCAAAAAGAAAAAGATCGTAAATCAGGGAAAGATGTTGAAAAAGAAGAAAATGCTGTAGCAGATGAGATTATTGCAGATGAAGTAATTGCAGTTGAAGTAATTGCAGATGAAGTAATTGCAGATGAAGTAATTGCAGATGAGGTAATTGGTGATGAGGTAATTTCTGAGCTTATAGATGCAGCAGATAAAACAAGTTCCTCCAACATTGATAGTGCAGCAACTTCTAATGCAAATGCACTATCCGGTTTGTCGCTTTTCGAGAGACTACGTCCTCAAGTTGGTAACGTATCTATCTATGGTCCTATCGTAGGATATGCTAAAGAAGGAGATATGGCATCAATTATGGCTGACCTAAATAGAGAATCAGTAAAAAGACTTTTCCCTAGTGATCTTGTATTTGCATGGGGATTTAAGCCTTCAGATAATGCTCCTGGTTATTATGAGCTTATTGCTCTTAAGAAGAGTAACGATGGCAGAGCTGTTTTAAATGGAGACGTTATAACTGATGCGAAACAAGAATTTGGTCAAAACCAAGCAATTCCACAGGTTACCATGACAATGAATGGTTCGGGTTCAACAGAGTGGGCAAGAATTACAAGAGCAATAGCCGACAAATATGCTGGAAGCCAAACAAAAGGAAGTATAGCAATTGTACTTGATGGATATGCCTACTCATGGCCAACAGTTAGCGAAGAGATTACTGGTGGTCGTTCAATGATTAGTGGTAATTTTACATTAGACGAGGCTACCGACCTTGCGAACGTGCTTAAATCAGGTAAGATGCCTGCTCCTGCCAATATTCTATCAAAAGAGATTGTAGGTCCTTCACTTGGAAATAAAGCAATTAACGATGGATTAAATTCATTTGTAATAGCATTTATATTAGTTTTAATATATATGATTTTCTATTATGGCAAAGCTGGAATAGTAGCCGACATTGCTTTAATTACTAACCTATTTTTAATATTTGGAGTACTAGCCTCGCTTGGAGCTGTGCTTACACTACCTGGGATAGCTGGTATTGTCTTAACCATAGGTATGTCTGTGGATGCCAACGTACTAATTTATGAGCGGATTCGAGAAGAGATGCGAGCAGGCAAAACTATCAAAAGTGCTATTTCTGATGGATACAAAAACGCATATTCAGCAATCATTGACTCTAACGTTACAACACTACTAATAGGTATAATTCTTCTTAATTTTGGTGTTGGTCCAGTAAAAGGTTTTGCAACCACTCTAATAATAGGTATCCTTAGCTCATTGTTTACAGCCATATTTATTACAAGAATCGTTATCTCAACAATACTTGCTAAAGATAGAAAAATGACATTTGGCAATAAGCTTACATTAAATGCTTTCCAAAACTTAAATATTGATTTTATCAACAAACGTAAAATTAGTTATGTAATCTCAAGTATTATAATTTTAATTAGTTTAGTTTCACTTTTCACAAGGGGCTTAAACCCAGGTATCGACTTTACTGGAGGACGAAATTATATTGTTGCATTCGACCAAGCAGTTGTTCCTAATGAGATTGGTGATGAACTAGAAAAAATATATGGAGACCGTCCATTAGTTAAAACATTTGGAGGAGCCAACCAAGTAAAGATATCGACCAATTATAAAATTGATGACAACTCTGCTGATAATGAGGCTGACTCACTATTGTATATAGGACTAAAGCCTATGCTAGGTGATGATGTTAGTATGGCTAAATTCTTTACTGATTATCGTCAAACTTCGCAAAAAGTTGGTCCAACAGTCGCAGACGACATTAAATCAAAATCTATAATTGCAATCACTCTAGGACTTATTGTTATGTTTTTATACATACTACTGCGATTTAGAAAATGGCAATATTCTCTTGGAGCATTGATTTCGCTTATCCATGATGTTATTATTGTTTTAGGCTTGTACTCATTGCTATTCTCGATTATGCCATTTAACATGGAGCTTGATCAAGCATTTATTGCAGCTATTCTTACAGTAGTAGGATATTCGATTAACGATACTGTGGTTGTGTTTGACCGCTTAAGAGAATTCCTTGGAATATACAAAAAACGTAAAACAAAAGAGGTTATGAACTCTGCCATTAATGCAACAGTTAGCCGTACAATAAATACCTCCTTAAGTACTTTCGTTGTACTACTTGCAATATTTATATTTGGTGGTGAAGTTATTCGTGGATTTACGTTTGCCTTATTAATTGGTGTTATTATTGGTACTTACTCATCAATATTTGTTGCTACACCTATTGCGTTTGATTTAATGAAGAAAAATAAAACTGTAAAATAAACAGAAGACACAGATATAAAATTAAAAGGGCTAATTACTTAGCCCTTTTTTTTATCGTTTAAAATCCCTAATTAACTCACTGTGTTTTTGTCACGAAGTTTGCAGCTGCGTGAGCAAACTTCCCGCCAAAAACCATTTGTACATGTTATTAAGCTATTAAGGTTTTAAAAATATAAGGTCGTAAAAAGTTTTATGAAAAATCAATATTTGCTAGCCTCGGATTGGTATTGCATATCGACAGAGATCGTTTGAACTATAAACTCTTGTGAACAGAAGACACAGATATAAAATTCCTGATTAACTCACAGTGTTTTTGTCACGAAGTTTGCAGCTGCGCGAGCAAACTTCCCGCCAAAAACCGATTGTGCATGTTACTAAGCTATTAAGGTTTTAAAAATATAAGGTCGTAAAAAGTTTTATGAAAAAACAATATTTGCTAGCCTCGGATTGGTATCGCATATCAAAAAAAGAAAATCAGACCTTATTAAAAACAGCTTACCAATGTGTATGATGTCAAATATCAAATTATTAAGATTTCCTCAGTATCGTTAAATTACAAACCAAAGAAATATCCTTTAGATTAAAAACCCGAACGAGCGGAGGTAAAATATTCGTAGATAATTTTTGATTTTGCCTTTCCAACAACTTGTTTAAAATCCCTAATTAACTCACTGTGTTTTTGTCACGAAGTTTGCAGCTGCGCAAGCAAACTTCCCGCCAAAAACCGTTTGTGCATGTTACTAAGCTATTAAGGTTTTAAAAATATAAGGTCGTAAAAAGTTTTATGAAAAATCAATATTTACTAACCTCGAATTGGTATTGCATATCGACAGAGATCGTTTGAACTATAAACTCTTGTAAACAGAAGACACAGATATAAAATTAAAAGGGCTAATTACTTAGCTCTTTTTTTTATCGTTTAAAATCCCTGATTAACTCACTGTATTTTTGTCACGAAGTTTGCAGCTGCGCGAGCAAACTTCCCGCCAAAAACCGTTTGTGCATGTTACTAAGCTATTAAGGTTTTAAAAATATAAGGTCGTAAAAAGTTTTATGAAAAATCAATATTTACTAGCCTCGGATTGGTATTGCATATCGAAAAAAGAAAATCAGACCTTATTAAAAACGGTGTACCAATATGTATTATGCCAAATATTAAATTATTAAGATTTTCTCAGTATCGTTAAATTACAAACCAAAGAAATATCCTTTAAATTAAAAACCCGAACTAGCGGAGGTAAAATATTCATGGATAATTTTTGATTTTGCCTTTCCAACAACTTGTTTAAAATTCCTGATTAACTCACAGTGTTTTTGTCACGAAGTTTGCAGCTGCGCAAGCAAACTTCCCGCCAAAAACTGTTTGTGCATGTTATTAAGCTATTAAGGTTTTAAAAATATAAGGTCGTAAAAAGTTTTATGAAAAATCAATATTTTCTAGCCTCGGATTGGTATTGCATATCGACAGAGATCGTTCGAACTATAAACTCTTGTAAACAAAAGACACTGATATAAAATTAAAACGTCTAATTACTTAGCTCTTTTTTTATCGTTTAAAATTCCTGATTAACTCACTGTGTTTTTGTCACGAAGTTTGCAGCTGCGCGAGCAAACTTCCCGCCAAAAACCGCTTGTGCATGTTATTAAGCTATTAAGGTTTTAAAAATATAAGGTCGTAAAAAGTTTTATGAAAAATCAATATTTACCAACCTCGAATTGGTATTGCATATCAAAAAAAGAAAATCAGACCTTATTAAAAACGGTTTACCAATGTGTATATTGTCAAATATCAAATTATTAAGATTTTCTCAGTATCGTTAAATTACCAACCAAAGAAATATCCTTTAGATTAAAAACCCGAACTAGCGGAGGTAAAATATTCATGGATAATTTTAGCTTTTGCCTTTCCAACAACTTGTTCAAGATCTTGCAAATTAGCCTTCTTAATTCTTGACACAGACTTAAAGTTTTTAAGCAAGTCCTCGATTGTTTTGGGTCCTATACCACTAATATTGTTTAACTCAGATTTTATAAACTTTTGCGATCTTTTATCTCGATGAAAACTCAATCCAAACCTATGAGCCTCGTCTCGTGCTTGTTGAATGATTTTAAGGGATTCTGAATTTTTATCGAGATATAAGGGCGTTGAATCTTCAGGAAAATATATCTCTTCCAATTTTTCGGCAATTCCAATAACAGCCATTTTCCCATATAGACCAAGCTTTTTAAGACTTTGAACAGCAGCACTCAACTGACCTTTACCACCATCCACAATAATTAGTTGCGGTAAAGATTTATTTTCCTCTAACAATCTTTTATAACGGCGACACACAATTTCCCTCATTGAAGCATAATCGTCGGGTCCAACAACTGTTTTAACATTATAATGTCGATACTCTTTTTTTGCTGGTTTGGTATTTCTAAAGACGACACAAGCTGCAACAGGGTTTGTTCCTTGAATATTACTATTATCAAAACACTCTATATGTATAGGTAAATCTTTTAAATGGAGGTCTTTTTTCAAAGTCTCAAGTTTGCGAATAGTATGTTTTTCAGGATTTTTATTTTCAATTTGCTTATGTTTATCAAGCATAAAGAATTTCGCATTTCTATTTGCCAAATCGAGTAACTTTCGTTTATCTCCCCTTTTTGGCACCAAGAAATTAAGATTATCCAATTTATACTCTGGCATAAAAGGAACAATAATATCCTTTGTATTACTATTAAACATATTTCTAAACTCAACAATTGCGAAAGACAAAACATCCTGATCCGACTCATCCATTCTTTTTCGTATCTCTGTTGATTGGGCTCCCACCACAGTGCCATTATGCACTTTCAGGTAATTGATATACACTGAATTTATATCCTTTGCAAAACCAAAAACCTCAAGATTCGAAATACCAGTATTTACAATTGTCGATTTACTTTTATAGTTTTCAACAATTTCAATTTTTTCTTTTACCTCAGCAGCTTTTTCATAATTATATTCCTCTGCATACTTATGCATTTTCTCCTTTAAATATTGCAGCACACTATTAAGATTACCTTTTACTATATTTCTAATATCTTCAATGTATGAATTGTATGTATCCTCATCAATTTTACCAATACATGGAGCCTTACAATTACCAATATGATATTCGAGACATACCGCATATTTACCAGCCTTGATATTATCATTTGACAAATTCAAACTACAAGTTCTAATGGGATACAATTGCTTAACAAGTGAGAGCAGTGTCTTTATGGTGTAAACAGATGGAAATGGACCATAGTATTCACTTCCATCATCAATTTTTTGTCGTGTATGAAAAACCCGCGGGAAGTTTTCATTTTTTATAATTAGCCAAGGATATGTCTTATCATCTTTAAGCAACACATTGTACTTTGGCTTTAATTTTTTAATCAGGATATTTTCTAACAAAAGAGCATCACCCTCAGTATCTACAACAATATATTCAATATTATGAATACGTTTAACAAGCAAATTTGTTTTGTACGAAACTCGTTTTTTACCAAAGTATGAACTAACTCTTTTTTTAAGATTTTTTGCTTTGCCTACGTATATTACGTTTTCATTTTTATCCATATACTTGTAAACCCCCGGGGTTTCGGGAAGTGCTTTAACAAGTTGGGCTATATTTATGGTCTCTTTCACAAATGCAATTTACAGTAAAATTCAGAGACACGCAATAAATTTACATTTTATTAAGCTGCACTTTAATAATTACGTTAGACAGATATTATTACGAAAAATATCCTTTAACTCTATCGAAAACACTTTCGTGTTTTTTATTCTTCGGATCAAAGCTATCAGATTGTTTTAATTGTTGTAAGAGTTTTTTATCCTCTTTATTAATAGATGTAGGAATAAATATATTTATGCGCACTAATAGGTCTCCCTTTGAGTATCCATTAAGATTAGGCAGTCCCTTACTTCTTAACCTTAAAGTTTTACCCGACTGAGTTCCAGCATCAATTTTAATTTTGACTTTATTTTGTAATGTTGGAATTTCGACATGTGCACCAGTAATAGCATCAGGTATGCTAATAAAGAGGTTATAAATTAAATCGTCTTGTTCTCTTTGAAACTCAGGATGTTTTTCTTCTTTTATCAGCACTAGCAAATCTCCGTTTACACCTCCTCTACGTGCTGCGTTACCTTTTCCGGATACAGACAACTGGACACCTTCACTAACCCCAGCAGGAATTTTCAGTTCCACTGTTTCTTCTCCGCTTACCACTCCCTCACCAAAACAAGTATTACATTTTTCGGAGATTATTTTCCCCTCTCCCCCACAAGTTGCACATGTACTTGAAGTTTGCATTTGGCCAAGCATAGTATTTACCACTCTTGTTTGTGTTCCTCTACCATTACAAGTAGGACAAGTTTTACTTGAGCTTCCTCCTTTTTCTCCTGTTCCACTACATGTATTACAGGCAACATATTTTTTTAATTTAATTTTTTTAGTTGCCCCATTAGCAATTTCGTCAAGTGTTAATTTAACAGTAACCCTAAGATTTGTTCCTTTATTAACACGTCTTCGTCCTCCTTGAGCAGCTCCTCCACCGCCAAAAAAGCTACCAAATCCTCCACCAAAAGAATCTCCAAAGATATCCCCAAAACGAGAGAATATATCCTCAAAGCTCATACCTCCCCCATATCCTCCACCATTACCAGATAGCCCTGCATGTCCAAACTGATCGTACCTTGCCTTTTTGTCAGCATTACTAAGCACCTCATAAGCTTCGGCGGCTTCTTTAAATTTATCTTCGGCTGTTTTATCGTCAGGATTTTTATCGGGATGAAATTTAATTGCTTTTTTACGATAAGCTTTTTTTATTTCCTCCAGACTTGCGTCTTTTCCAACCTCTAACACCTCATAATAGTCTCTTTTACTCATCTTATTTTATTCTCCTACAACAACTTTAGCAAATCTAATTACTCTGTCGTTAATTTTATAACCTTTTTGTACAATGTCTATAACTGTTCCTTTTTTCGACTCATCCTCGACTGGAAATTTTGTTACTGCTTCATGCAAGTCTGTATCAAAATCTTGATTTATTGCGTCAATTTCTTCTACTCCTTGGGCTTTAAGAAAATCCATAAACTTAGTATTAATAAGTTTAACTCCTTCTACTGTTGCCTCAACATCTTTTACCTCATTAACATGCAAAATAGCTCTATCTACGTCATCAACAATATTTAAAAAATCTAACATCATTGACGACTTTGTTAATTCACGCAAGTCTATTTTTTCTTTTGCTGTACGTTTTCGAAAATTATCATATTCAGCAACAAGTCGTAAATACTTATCTTTAAGTTCGGCATGATCCTGTTTTAAAGCTTTATTTTCGTCTTTTAATTTATCTTCTGCTGATTTAGATTTTGTTTTTTTTATTTTTTTCGCAGTTGCTTTTTTTGATGTTGAATTTTCATTATTTTCAACATTTTTGTCTTCTTCAATTACGTTTTTATTATCTTCTTTCATTACTATTCTTGTTTTCTGCAGCTTACTATCAAATTCATTGCCAACAGTATTTTACGACATTTTGACAGTTAAACATGTCTTTATTGTCAGGCACTATTTTATTTCTTTGATAAGTCTCTTTAGAGCGACAATATTTTTCTTTATTTTTTTCATTTCTTTCTTATCTGCATATTTCTCAGAATTATCAAGAAGCACATATTTTAATTCCAGTTCATTAATAGTCATTTCAAACTACACCCCATAAAACCAAACGTACGAACTCACAAATGCAACATGCAGGTAATATCAATGCACACAGCGTAAGCATAAAATAAACCAAATGTACATAAATGTTAATTTGGTTGAATACTGTGTGTATTTTGGTTTAATTTTGGTTAAGGAATTTTAATAAGATGTTAAGTATTGGCTGCAAGTACCCTATTTATGGGCGTTTGCAGCCGTTTTTGTGCAGTTTTGTGTAGGTGCAGCAGCGGTGTAACGAAACGCTTATTAAAGCCAGTAGATGCCAACAGCCAACGGCAACACACCTACTTAATCGCTTTTTAATGGTTTTTGCATAAAAAAAGAGAATTATACCAAATACAAAAATGAAAAAAACACAAAAAATGGTAGTTGGGTAAACAGTTGGGTAAACAGTTGGGTAAACACTAGGCGGTTGAAATATGCCTTTAAAACATAACATAAAGCCAATAAAATGGTAAATTATGCACTATTTCAAGACTATGCCCCCCCTTACGGCAAAGGCACAAAAATAAAAATTATACTCTAATGTGTTGTGTTGTAAAGCGTTATACTCATTTTGTAACACAGACCTTTTAAAGAACTTATGTGCGTTAGGACTGATGTGTACTTTTAGGTTCTTTTTTTGTGCTGGGAGAGTTCTCTTTTGCCGGTCCTGCTCGTGATATTTGTTTTAAAGTCGCAATATAATCTTGCTGCATCGCAATTGTTTCATTAAGTTCCTTTATTCGCAGATCCTTTTCCAAAATTCTTTCTTCTAATGCTTTATTCAATACCTTATATAAAGGCTCTTCAATATTTTGAGCATCCAATTGTGATACTTGATCAGATTTAGGAACAGTGTCAATTAACATCGGTTCTTTACCAAATAGGAGCCAACTAGGCGAAACTTCGGTGTAATAGGCGAGAAATTTCGTTGTGTTTTCTTCACTTAAACCTGTATTTTTATCTAAAACACCTCGCGTGATCCCTGTTTTCTTGTAAAATTCATACTTTGTAATGCCTTGATATTCAATGAATTTCAAAATATTTTTCTTAATAAGCGAATTATTTTGCATATTTATTTGGATTAAGCGATATATATTGTCTATATTTGCATCGTATTCAAATTGAAATATTTACAAAAATAGCAAAAATTATGAAACCGAAAAGCAGCAAAGAAACAATTATCATCACTACGCATGGTGAGCGAACCGAGATAGGTAAGATATTTAGATTATCAGCACCAACCATACGTAGAGCATTAAATGGGGACACAACCGTGCGAGGATATGCAAAAATTCGCAAATGTGCCATAGAGCGAGGAGCTACAGAAATGACAGAGGTAGAAAACGATGTAAAAATTACGAATAAAAAATAATAAAACTATGATTTTTCTTGGATGGTCAAAGTAGGGGTTCGACTCCCCTACCAAGAACAAAAGAATAAAAATAAATTATGCCACATTATCATAACAATATACTAGTAGTTACCTACGATGAACTCGTACCAAAGTTTTATAAAAGCGTTAATAGTCTCAAGGCAACTGTGTATAGGTCAGAAAAGAGAGGTTATGGAATAAAAAAACTAACTAGAGGTCATAATAATGGAAAAAGCTTAATTGTAGTTGATAGTTTACCTCCGTATATATGTGAATATTTTTTAGGCAAAGCGAATTTTCATATTCTCGAACAATATTTCGCAATTGATAGCGGAGCAGTAGAGTTTTTTCAAAATTACAAATTCGATGATGGCACATATTTAGATGAAGACAAGCAAGATTTATATGTTGGCAACGCCTCTGTATTATCAGCCATTTGGAAACTTAAAATAGCACGAGAAACCGAGATTATAAATAAAGGGCATCGACCCAAGCGAATATGGGAAAGTCTGTTAAAGGATACTCAAACCTTTCAAACTCGTTTAATAGACAAATATGAGTTGCAATGTAATTTACCAGAAAATTGCAGACGTTTTCAGACAGTTGCTCAAAAATTCCTAGAGCACGGTTATAGTTCACTTGTGAGTAAAAAGTTCAAAAACAAGAACGCAATTAAAGTAACGGATCAAACAGGCATACTCTTAGAATCATTATTCGCAACACAAAATCATAAACCAACGCCAACCGAAATATATAAAGATTACGATGCGTTTCTCGCTGGCTATATCGAAGTTGTAAACAACAATACTGGTGAGATTTATAATCCAAAAGAGTTTGCAAAGCTAAGCAAAGCAACTATTACGAATTATTTAGCAAATTGGGAAAGCAAGATTGGTACTTATGCCTTACGTTCTGGCGATCGTCAAAAATTTATGGAACAATTCTCAATACCACATCAAATGAAACAAGGTGTATTTGCGGGTTCTATTATTTCTGTAGATGATGTGTGCCTTCCTATTGAGTATGCGAAAGGACAACGCCCATGGTTCTACCTTGCTTACGATATTAACGCTGAATGCATCACTACATGGGTTTATGGCAAAAGTAAAGAGGGTATCATTACCGAATTTTATCAGCAAATGGTTCGCAACTACACAGAATGGGAACTTCCATTACCAGCAGAGTTAGAGGCAGAGAGTTCGTTAAACAGCAGCTTTAAAGACACATTTTTACGTGAGGGGAACATGTTTCAACATGTAAGAATTGAAGCTAATAAAGCTCGCGCTAAGCGAATTGAGCGATTTAACAAAGATTGGCGATATCACTACATGAAAAAGCTTAAAGGCTTCCGTGCCCGTCCACATGCTCGCAGCGAAGCAAATCAACCAGGTCCTGAAAAAGCAGAAATCGTACCTTACGAAAAAATTATTGAAGCTGCATTGACAGCCATTCAGGAGTTCAACAATTCGCCACATTCAAAAGAACCCGAATTGTCCAAGTGGGAGTATTTCTTGCAAAAACAAAACCCGAGAGCTAAGGCAATCAACTACAGAGGTATAATACCATATTTAGGGCATACAAGAAAAAGTTCCTGCAATGTTGGTCAAGTGAAATTACAATCAAATAAATTCTTGCTTGGTAATGATGGCGAAATTGCGACAGGTGAAGATTTAATAAAACTCATGAACGTAATAGAAGGCGAAGATATCTCAATAAAATGGCTTGACGATAATGACTATAATGTGATGAAAGCTTACGCATATATTGGCGACAAATTTATATGCGAATTATTACCAAAGCCAAATTATCATCGTGCAATAGAAGATCAAACTCCCGAAGATATAGCGGCTCGCACACTAATGAGCAAATATGCTATGTCGATAGAAGGATTTGCAAACAAGCGCCGCAAATCAATTGATAAAGTAACAATTATTGACACCAATACTCGACCCAAGAAAACTGATTTTAAAATTAGAGAATTACACGAAAAAACACCTATACAATTTATCGAATCATCAGAAATTCAACCACTGCACGACAGTTGTGAGTTTAATGATGATTTAAATACTTATGAATCACCAATTAAACAAAGTTTAGCAGACAGATTTTAAAACCCAAAATTAAGAATATGGAACTTACAACAGATTTTAAAAACAAAGTAGCACAAGCCTTATTAGAAGGCAAAAAACAATTTTCTGGAAGCGATGCAGCGTATGCACGCACCCACAGTATTCATACCAGCGTATTCTCACGATTAAAGGGCGGAGAAACTACACACTTATTAAGTGATCAGCAATGGTTTAGTATTGGTAAAAGACTAGGAGTTACGCTTAATAGTCGTGATTGGAAAACAGCTCCTACTCAAGTATTTCAAATGATAGAAGAGGAGATTGTTTTTTGTCAGACCTTTGCAAAGGCTCGTATTTTCGTTGATGACTGCGGGATTGGCAAAACTTATACGGCGAAATGGTTATCACGCAATCGTCGTAATTGTTTTTATGTGGATGCTTCGCAGAGCAAAACTAAACATAGATTCATAAAAGCTCTAGCAACTGCAATTGGAGTTGATGATAAAGGCAAATATGCCGAAATTATTAGTAATGTCAAATACTACTTGCACGTATTACCTCAGCCAATAATAATCATAGACGAAGCTGGAGATTTAGATTATGCAGCGTTTCTTGAAATTAAAGAGCTATGGAATGCTACCGAGAATGTTTGTGGATGGTATATGATGGGAGCTGAAGGTTTAAGAGCTAAAATTGAGAGAGGCATCAACCATCGTAAAGTTGGATACCGTGAAATATTTTCACGATTTTCAGAAAAATACAGCTGTATTGTTCCTGTCGATCGCTTAGAGAAACAAAAGTTTTATCAGAAACTTATTACTGATGTTCTTACAGTTAACTCTGTACAAAAAGAACTTATACCTAAAATTGTTAATAAATGCCTTATACAGCAAGATGGTAATATTGGAGGATTACGCCGTGCAGAATCATTATTAATTCTAAATAATATGCAAAATGGCTAGAACTCTTAATTTATCTACAATATATAGCAAGAAGTTCACTACTATTGAACTTAAAGGCATATTTGGTGACGTATTTGGAACACCAGAGGATGCTGGAGCTTGGTTAGTGTTCGGCTCAGAAAAGAATGGGAAAACATGGTTTGCGTTAAAACTTGCTGCTGCACTATCGGAAACTAAGCGTACACTCTATATATCAGGCGAAGAAGGATTGGGAAAAGATTTTGTTGAAAATTGTAAAAGAGCAAAACTTAGTGCAGATAATCGTAATCTACACTTTAGCGAATATATCGACATTGTCGAATTGCAAGATAAACTTAATAAACGCAGATCTCCGGAAGTTGTGGTAATTGACAATGTTACTGTTTACAAAGATGATTTAGCTTACGGCAACTTTCGGAGGCTTATTAAAAACTATCCAAATAAGCTATTTATTTTCCTTGCACATGAGGAGCGTAACGAGCCTTACACTGCTACTGCGAAGCTTATCCGAAAATTATCTAAAGTTATAATACACATTGTAGGTTTAAAAGCAAATATCTCTGGGCGAGTGCCTGGGGGCAGTCTCATTATTGACGAAGAAAAAGCACAATTATTTCACTCAACTAAAATAACAGAATAATATGAAAACAACAGTAGAAGTTCAGCAAAGGCAACTCTTGATAAAGTTTCATACACTTTGTAAAAGAGCAGGTTTACGTCCCGACGAAAAAGAAGCAATAATCAATTCCTACGGACGATTTACAAGTCGAGATATGACATTAACAGAGCTTATTGATGCCGTTACAAAGCTTGACGAACTTTTAAATCCTCAATTGTTACAAATGGACACTTGGCGGAAAAGAGTAATCGCCTCAATTGGAGGATACCTAAGACTTATTAATCGTGAGCAAAACCTACAAATCATTAAAGCTATTGCGTGTAGAGCATCGGCTCACGATTATTTTAACGACATACCTAAGGAGCGTTTAATAAATATATACAACGCTTTTATTAACAAGCAAAAAGACTATAAAAAGGTCGGAGTTATTACAGACGAAATGATTTTTAATTTAACAATAGCAAACTAAAATTTTACAAAAATGGAAACAAAAAAAGTAGAAATGACTCCAGAGGAATTCAAGGAATTTCAGGAGTTCAAAGAGAAAAATGAAAAGCTTGAGGCTCGTAAAAAACGAGCAGACGATAGGGAAGCCTATAAAAGTCTTATTGATGCAACAATAGAGAGTGTTTTCCCCGAATTACAAAACTTGTCTAAACTACTCGGTGAGAAAAAGAAAGGCGTGTATATCTCTTTTCATGAGGCAATGCTTATGAAAGCAGATTTATTTGAGTTGAAAAGTCAGCAGCGGTCGCACACATTCACTAATGCTGCAGGAACTATGCGTGTAATATTAGGTTATTACGAAACCGATGGTTATGATGATACTGTGAATGAGGGCATTGCAAAAGTAAAAGCCTTCATATCATCATTAGCACGAGACCCTGAGAGTAAAATGTTAGTAGATGGCATTCTCAGGCTTTTATCTAAGGATACCAAAGGTAATCTTAAAGCAAGTAGAGTAATTCAATTAAAGAAAATGGCAGCAGAGAGTAACAACGAGTTGTTTATTGAAGGTGTACAGATAATTGAAGATGCCTATCGTCCAGAGGTAAGTAAGTCGTTTATACGTGCCGAATATCGCAAAGAAGGTGAGGCTTGGACAAATGTACCATTAGGAATAACAGAGGCTTAGTATGGGTTCATTACAACAAAAAATGGCTGTATCAAATGCTAGGAGAGCACACAAGACTCCTAGCAAAAAGCCGAATAAAATAGGAACATTCGTATATGTTGCCGGATTAGTTGGCGATCTTACAGATGATACTTATTATTACGAAGTTTTAAGGCGTTTTGCAAAGCGTGAACGTGATCTTCGTAAACTAGGATATTCAGTCATAAACCCAATGACATTAGTTAAGCGTGGTACTGCATGGCACGAAGCGATGAGAAAATGTATTTTAGCACTATGTAAATGTACTTACATATCGCCATTGCCCGATGTTACTAAATCAAAAGGCGGAATGATAGAAATGCAGTTAGCCGAGCAGCTTAAGATTACAATTTTAATTCCTTCTAAAATTAATTAAAAATTAGAAAAATGAAAAAAGCAAAAAAAAGCATTTACAAAAAGCTAAAGAAGTGGTTTAAATATATTTTCGTATTACCACCAGCAATTTTGTCATTTATTATCGGAGTAATAATTTATAAAACATCTTATTTGTTTATCGTGATTAGTCATATTATCAAAGTAATAGCTTCGATGTTTATGATAGAGCCGAAAATGTCAAAAAGCAATTTAAAAGAGGTACTTGTGCAATTCAAATTAATGTGGTCTGAATATATTTAGTCGTTATGAATAATAACACAATCAATCGTGCTTTAAGAGTTGCCGAAATTGTAAACCAACATTATGAGCCAGAACGGCAAGATAGATGTAAAACCTGGGTATATCGTAATTTTGTTAATAAAATATACCCAATGACAGAACGCACGTTCTGGCGCATGTTGGCAATCGCCAATAGACACGAAGCTAAAAATGCAAAGAAATGAAATGGATAAAAATAGAAATGGACTATCTCAAGAGAAATTATGCTAGAACATGTACTCATCAGTTAGCAGACAGACTTATGAGAACTAGTGCAGCAGTAAAATCAAAAGCAATAACTTTGGGCTTACGTAAAGAGTTCCAGCAACCAATATCTGTATGGACACAAACAAGAGATATATTGCTTACAAATCTGTATCAAACTCATACAACAACCGAGATTGCACAAGAATTACACCTGAGCATTTCTGCAATAAAAAATAGAGTGCAAATGCTAGGTCTCAAGAAAAAAGGAAATTCTGGACGTTTTGTTAAAGGATGCATCCCTGTTAATAAAGGAAAAAAAATCTCAGCAGATGTTTATGCTAAATGTGCTCCTACAATGTTTAAAAAAGGACATACTCCAGCAAATCATCGAGTCGTAGGCAGTGAGCGAGTTAATGTTGAAGGATACGTTGAGATAAAAATTAAAGAGCCGAATAAGTGGGATTTAAAACACAGAGTTATTTGGCGAATGAATTACGGCGATATTCCGCAAGGTGCAAACGTGCAGTTTAAAGATGGCAACCGCCAAAACTGCGAGCTAGATAACCTATATTTAATATTCAGGTCCGAGCAAATACTCCAGAACTCAATTTTGAGATACCCTCCCGAATTACAGAAAACAATAAAACTATTATCGAAATTAACCAAAACAGTAAAGAAAAATGACAAAGCAAATTAGTATTGATCAACTCAATAATAAGCTATTCGAGACTATCGAAATGCTTCAGAATAATTCAGATCCAAACGCTTCTGAATGTGAAAAAATTAGTGTAGAAAATGCCAAAGGTATATGTGAAATTGGCAAAGTAGTAATGGAAGGGTTCAAGACTCAAGCACAAGTGCTGCACACAGTCGCAAATGCTGCTAATCCGCAAGTATTACAGGATATGGGTAAGAACACAGGTGTTTTATCAATAGAAGGGAAATAGTTATGGAAAATAAAAAATTAACAGTAGATTTTATTAAAGCAAAAGGCTTTCAACTTGATAGTACAACTCACGAAGATGAATTAGGCTTTTATTACGAAGAGTATTCGCACCCATCTTATGGAAGAGACTTGGTCGTTTTCTTTAATTATTTTATAAACGGCAGCATTACTTATGATGTTGAATCCAGCATGGGCGAATTACAGAATGTTGGTACAGATGAGTTAGAAGTATTATTGAGAGTAATTGTAAAAGATAAGTAAAGTTTTAAAATAAATAATATGGACAGATACGACTTTGATATTAAAAAAGGTGCAACCACAATAATAGATAGAAAACCTCGCAGAAAATTTGAAACTGACGTTTGCACAGTTTACACACAAACGGCTGCAATGTCCCCTTGCGAGTTAGCCTCAATTCTAAACAAATGGGATAAGCTCCAGAACCTACCATACTCAGCAACAAAAAAGGAGATATTAACAATAATAAATCAGTAAATAAACAAAATTATGAAAACAGAATTTAAACAAATTGACGAATTGCTCACATTCAAAGCAACAGCACTTGATGCTAACGAAAAAACATTATTAAAAGAATTATTTCAAATGGAGATACCAGGTTACGAACATGTTTTTGACGTTAAGTATGATGGTAATAATTCCTTTCACATACAATATGTGCCTGTTATTACATTCAATAATTTAACAAAAGAAATTACAACTTATGGTCGCCGCTTAGAGCCAAACCTGGATGCCTATGTTATGACTGGCTTTTCCAAGAGTTTACATATATCCAAAGGAGGCAATAATGCGGTATCACAGCATCAATATAAAATTATTGACACTAATACACAATTAGTAATTAACGAAGGTGAAATTTCTAATATATATGAGTTGAGACCACTATTAGAAGATATATTTACTATGGAACAGGCAGGTATTGGAGAAAATTTACTGTAAGCAAATAAATATAAGTAAAATAGGGTTAGCGGCAGTACAGATTGCTTAAATAAATCATTAAAAACTTAAATAAGACATGAGACAAATTAAATTTAGAGGCAAATCGCAAGGACATATGAACTATATTTTTGGAACGCCACACAATGTTTATAGTGATACTAAACAAGATGATAAATGGTTTGACAGCATTCAATATATTGATGAAAACGGGAAACCTTGCACAGATTATATAAATCCCTATAGTCTAAGCCAATTCACAGGATTTAAAGATAAGAAGGGTAAAGAAATTTATGAGAATGATATTCTAAGCGATTTCGTAGATACAGATGAAGGGTTAGTAAAATCACATAAACGAGTATTTTGGAAACGTGGAAGTTGGCATTTAGATAATTCATACAAACAAGATAAAACGGATTCAGAAGATTTATGGTTTGAACTACACAACTTTGAATATGAAGTTTCTGGAAATATATTCGATAATGCTAATTTACTATTTCCGTAGTAATGCCGCTAACTGCTAGCTAAGTGCCGTTTTTTTATGGCATTTAGCTAGCAGTTAGCAATTATTGTATTTTGTAACAATTAAAATTATATATACATTTACAAAAAAAAAAATATGAAAACTAAGCAATTATTAAAGAAGTACTGGTGGGTTGGACTTATCGTAGGTATAATAATAATATCTCAAATAGTACACCGTTGTGCACCAGAGGAAATACAAGAACGCAATCTATTACAAGAGAGTACAGAGATTGTAACGGCAATTAGAGAGGCTGATGACGTCAAGCAGTTAAAAGAAGACTATAGGGCTGCTGAAGATTTATACGATGAAATTAAGGATGCTACAGAACCTGATGAGCTTGTTTTAGTTGCGATGGAACTAGAAGCCCTTATTGCGTTTAAAAGTGATAATATTCAGAGTTGTGAAGTAAAACAACAGTTTAGTGCTTGGGATGGCAGCCATAACGGGCTTACAACTTACATTAAAAACAGTATGAACAATCCCTCAAGTTATGAGCATGTTTCTACTCGCTACTCAATAGTAGATGATGTAATTAATGTGGAAACGAAATTTAGAGGAACAAACGCTTATAATGCTATTGTAACCAATACAGCAATTGCTAATATTGATTTAGACGGCAAAATACTCAATGTAAATATATATTGATATGATACAAAAAAAGCCCGTGCAGATCTGCACGGGCTTTTTTGTTTAATCAATTTCAAACTCCTCTTGGTATCCAGTCTCAAACATTACGGTTCTTATGCGTAAACCAATATCTCCACGATTTTGAGTGCTTACACTTTTCCTTACAAGTGGTTGGCAATAATCATCATCAGGTTGCCAATTATGCAATGCTCTTGTTAGTTTATGTTCAATTTCATAATAACTTAAGGCATCTTCAATAACTTCGACAGGAGCTCCTTCGTAGCTTTGTGTAAATGGCGCAACCAATAGCCTAATACTAATTCTTGCTTCGCCAAACTGATTGCTTTCTGACAGTCCCTCAAAATTGGTATCTGGAAAATTTATCAGCACAGCTGGAAACTGAACGCTTGGTCTCCACTTATCAATCACATCTTGTCCAAAATCCTGTTCAATCCAATTTATTTCTGATACTTCGGCTTTTATTCTAGCCATAATGTCAATGTACAAATTTGCGTAAAATGATTCCATTTAATTGTAGTTTAATTGTTATTAAATATTTGTTTAAATTCTCTCCTAATATTGCGTGTTATCGCATTATTGAGTACTGGGCTAGGACTCGTTGCTGTCGGGAAAAATTGTCTTAGTGGCATTTTAAAACTAAGTCTTCTGGTATGTGCATTTACATTGCTTTCTTTTACATGTATGAGTTTTTCGCCTTGTTTTCGAGTATGTGCCTTTCTAGTATAAGCTCCAACATTTTGTACAGCATTAATATAACTGCCCTCATTATGTGCTTTTGCATAGGGCTCGGTGTTACGAATAGTAACAGAGCCAACTCCAGTAACATAATAAGATGAAGACCGTAGATGTCCTTTTTTTATAAGAGTAGAACCTTTTAGTTTTGCACTTTTTTGCCACTTTTGAAAAGAACGCCCCTGCCAACCTTGTGCTCTAAAATTGCCGTTAATAAAACGTAAACTTGTATTACCTGCCTCAGCTGGAAATCTGTTATTAGCATAATTTGCAATTAGTTTTGCTTTCTTATCTATGTCTGCTAAAAATTGCTTTTCATTCATTTTATTTGACAATTAAGTTAAAATGTGTTATCTTTGTATTGTGCGTGTTATAAATCGTGTATGGGGCTTAGTTATAGTCCGCTTCCGTTTCAGGCACTTAAAAGCTACTAATATTAGTAGCTTTTATATTTTAAAATCCCTTTTCTTACATCGTCAAACCTATCATTTGTCAAAGCATACATGGATTTAGCTTTTAACAAGCTATTATTAACAACAACAACTAAAGCATCTTTTTCATATATCTTTATGTAAAATGTTTCATTGTTATTATCCCAAACTTCGTTTGGGTTTTTTACAATTTGGTCAAACTGATTACCATACCTTACTCTATTCTCATCTTTCTTTAATATGTGATGCTTAAAATGTTTATATCTTTTTTTATTGCTACCAGTATTTTTTGAATCAAAAGAGTCGAATAGAATAGATGTCCCTGAATAATCTTTAACAACTATATCATCTTTTTCATATTTCTTATAGTTTTTCCAAAACTCAAAATATTCGTCTTCAGTTATCTCTTTTAATTCAATTTTCTGTATTTTAGATTTAATACCATTAAGTTCAGGGAGGCAAAGCGTATTATAATTCATTAGCTTACTGCTATCTTTTTGGAAGTCAAAATAAGGATGATTTTTTTTGTAGATAATTCTTGTTTTCCCAACATTGTTAAGAAATAGTGGATTCTTAATTTTCTTGTGTGTTGCTTTGTAATCCGATTTTGTGGAGTCGTTTATGAAATTTTTTGCCACGCCAGGAATAACAGTACATCGACAATTCCAATCAATAGGAGGATACATGATGTTCCATATAGGATCTGATTTTAAATAAGTTTTACCATTTAATTGGGCATGTTCATATCTCACATTACCATCACCAACTGTTGAGTATTCAAGATATTCGGAATCAAGAGTGTCCCATTTATGAGCCATAATGGCTGATTGTTTTGCGTTAGTATATTCTGTCTCCAGATATGTTTCATTAAACAATTTGCCTTTCTCTTTCACTTTCTGTAAAAACTTATTGTATGATAGAATCTCTTTTGTCTTTTTATCATACATCAAATTTCTATATTCGTAAAGTTCCGTCAATGATTTAGCAGCAGAGAATTGATATACGTTCCTAGTTAAATAGGACTTTAAAATATTACGAGAATCATTATAATTAAATGATGTACCACCTAAGCCAGCATCGACCGCCCCAATTAGTTGATTAGCGGTTTTAAAATACATATCTGGGTGTATTTGCCCGTTTGCCAATTTATCGGCTAATAAAGCCTGTGCTACGCTTTTATAGATATTGTCCCAGCCAACATTATCTGCAAGGTTTTCGAGAGGTGCAGCACAATCACAAACTTTGTAATAATCGTTAAGACTTATCTCCTCCCCAAAAAAAAAATTAGACACTAGATCTATTAGTTTCTTTTTGTCTTTTAGTTTAATATCTTTCTTCTCAGGAGTCTCTTTTTTGTCATCTGGCTCATTGTTTTGCACATTTGCCATAGCTCTTAATTTCGCCTCAAACTTTTCTTTTTGTTCAGCTTTTAACTGATCATAATTTGCTGGCTTTGGAATGCCGTATGTTGTGTACCAATAATCATCATCTACAGGAACTTTAGTTGATACTCTATCATCAATATCAAGTTTTAGTTTTAATGAACTTAGGTCTAATTCCATTTCATACTCAAATCTCCCTCCGTCAACAGGATAGCCGTAAGATTTTAAAATTTTGATAAAAGAGTCGGAATTAAGCATATTTTGAACATACCGCAAATCACTTTTTGTGATCTCTAATTGTTGTTTACCATGCTCTTTACTCTGTGCATATCCTGAGCTTGAACTTGATGTTGTTGTCTCTGTATTACCAAGTATTGCAATAGACATTTCAGAATTACATACAGAAATAAATTTTGTTTGCAAATCTCCATTTGCATTAGATGACTTACCGTCTAACATTTCAAAATCTGCTTGACGTGGTATTTTCATTGCTAAGCTTGAACCAGATTCTGCCAGAACTTTATCAAGCTCATTTTTCGTTGCGGTATCGTTAGCATCATATTTGATTATCCGCACAGGTTGTCCAAATATCTCAACATATTGTGCATAGTCACCAAAACCATTACGCTTATAAAGTGCATACATAGAGCATTGTAATAATTGCCCTAAATCTTTCTTCTCTCCCATTACCCATACAAAAGGGAGATTGTCAATAGCAATGCCTGTGTTCGCATATTGCGATTTAGCAATAATCCCAGATTCAGGTCTAATATGTTTTCTAGGAACTTCTATCCAATCGAATTTCTCGCCAACAATAAACTCTGCACCTGAGCATCCCCAGAGTTTTGTTTCAAGTATCAACTCAATTAGCTTGTTAAACTTATTAGATTCAATAAGTATTTCTAGTTCATCAACCTGTTGTTTGTCTTTATTAACAAAATTCAAGTTTTTATTCAATACCGCATCAATACGTTTTTTAATGATACCACTTAAATGACCATCAAGTGACCTAACGTCATGATATAAATCATATAGCAAATGTCTGTTCGGTAAGGTTATGCTCTCGGCTCTAAGTATAGATGATTTTAAAGTACTAATATCTTTAGAATTTCTATCCGGTGATGACAATGTCAAATCATAGACTATAACATTTTTTTCGCCTTTTTTCGGCTTAATTACTTTTACATCTTTCATTGTTAAAAACTGTTTGTTCTTTTTTTATTAGAATAATAATTCACACCAGTACCGCTATTATTTTCTCCATCTGCAGTAGGTAAATATGGGAGTACTGGATCAACTAAGCCATTTTTCAAATCGTCAAGCCATGCTATTGCATCTTCATAATCAATTCTAAAAATCTCAATATTAATATTTGGATTTGATTTTTTTACCAAATACCAAGAGGCTATCACTTTAACGAGTTTTTTTATTAATTCATCATGATATGTTGGCTCTGTAGTTTCAGTACCAAATATTGCATCTAAGTCGTATCTTCGCAAATATGACTTAACAAGCGACTCAGCAGCTAGTATATTTAAAATCGCATCATCTGCGTCATCACGAGTTATTTTTCCAATAATCTCTGGATACAATTCTGTTTTCCCTAAATCTTCTATACTTACAAGCATATTCTACTATTTTAAAAACGTTTGTTATTTGTTCTCGGAATTGAAGTTCCCATTCCAATAGCCTTGACCATTTCTTTGTTCTTTAATAAATAGACACCTCCTTCAATACAATCGGGTCCATCCATGCGTTTTTGATTTCTTGCAAAATTTTCAAACTGAGCTTTGAGGCGGGCAAAATGCTGATTCTTTTCCTCTTTCGCATTTAAAATAAGATGCCCTAATCTATGGATAGGCTCGAGTGTACCTTCTATACGGCTGTATTTTTCTGGCTTGCTCCTCGTGTCTGGTGTTATTGGTAAAAAGACTTTATATTCACGTGCTTTTACATAGATTAAAGGCAATAAGACCTGTTCATAGAATGGATCTTGCAAAGTATTATTTTCAATATATACTTGAGCATCTATGCCTTTGCTTAGGCAGAATAGATAACAATCAAACATTGCATCAACAAATTTCGCATTGCTCATTGTATCTAAGAAGAATTTTGGGATAAAAAAATCGAATTCTTTCTGTGCAATAACGCCTACAGCTTTATATGAGCCTTGAGATACATCTTTGTTTGATGTTGCAGGGTCAGCATATATAATAACTTCACAAGATTTTAAACTTGGTACTGTGCCAAATTTCATATCTCGAAAAGTATTAGAGCCGTCCATCGGGTTATTATAATATTCTTTCTGTGCAGACTCATAGCTAATAGTCGAAAGTACTCTGTCAATAGCTTTTTCGGTGTTCTTTTCGGGCCAGGTCGAATTTCCATCTTTGTCCCGAATATTTATCACTTCAAATTTATCGGCCTTTAGCCCTAATCTTTTTACTGCACAATTATTGTGAATAATATTTCCATTAACAAGAATTCGAGTAGGTTCAGAAATAGACCTCGTTAAAATAAGTGCTTGTTCTATCCAATTCACTTTATTATTCATTATATCCTCGTTTCGACATTCAACATCTGTGTCGATGTCATCGATGATAATACAGTCAGGTCTAACATTATCTTTTCGAGTTCCACGAGGTGACTCTCCCCATCCCAGTGCTCTAAATGCACAGCCTTTTCTAGTTGTAAATTCTTTGCTTGTCCAAGTACCTAGTTTCTCCTGTACTCCATAATCATTTATAAGTCTATTATTGGCTTCAAAAAATGATTTAATAGGTAAGAGTAACCTTTCTGCATTGTCACCAGAATTACTAACTAACAAAACATTCTGTATTGCTCCAGTCATTGCGAGATAAGTAACCTCCATCATTGCTCGTGCAGTCTTAGCAAGTTCACGAGACCAAGCTCTTACTTCGAACCATTCTGGGTTTTGTAAAAATCGCTTGGTTGCTCTTATTTGAAATATAGCTGGTTCAGCAGTGCAATAGTGCGGATAGTAATACTTAAACCATTCCTCATGGTTTGCTTCAAGTCTTTTTATGCGTTTTCTTTTATCTGCTTCGGTCTCATTTAAGTCAATAGGTGTTGACTTAGCAAAATTGTCTTTAAAGGTTTGCCAAAGTTGATAATAGTCGTTAATATTTGCTGTGCCTATTCTTTGCCCCATTTTTGTTTTTGTACCAACATGTTTATAAATGAATCGTAGTATTCCACAACGCTTTTGGCAAAATTATTATCAACCTCTCTAATAAAATTACAGAAGTCCTGCCCAAGCATAATAGCCTCACCAATGCTATATTTTGACTCTAAAGCTTTTATGTCAGAAATCAACTTTCTACGTGCATCAGCTTCTTTTGAATTAGCAATTTTAGGTCCCTCTGTTTTATCCTTAATCATTTGATTAAAGGCTTCAAGCTCTTGATATAAATCTGCTAACAATGCAGGACGTGTTGAACTGATATTGGTCCTTACTTTTTTCCAATCGTGTTTAGCCACCCAACGACTTATCGTTTGCTCACTAACACCTACTTTCTCAGCAATATCTTTTTGCGAAAAATCTTGATTAAATAAGATTTGTGCTATTTCTTTTTTATGATTGCCCTGCCTTTTTGACATAAATTAAAATGTTTATATATGTACAAAAGTAGGCACACAGATAGTCAAAAATAAAATAAACCTGTCAAAATGTCAGGCTTATTTGGAAACGCATCACTAATATCAGAAATTTGTAAACTCATTAGAAAGAATAAACAGGGCTAATTTTTATGAAACAACATCAAATATAATGGCATTCGAAAAAGTAGATAAGGAATTTTGTTTGACCGATAATACAGTTAATGTTTACGGTTATCGTTGTTTAACAGAAGGTTTGCTTTTAGACAAATTTAAGCCAGCGATTGGTTATAAAATGCATAATCGTGATTTGGGCGTTGCCGTAAAATGGGAAGATTTTCGCATTGAAAAAGATAAGGTATTTGCCAAACCTGTTGTCAATACTACTTTATTTCCGACACTTGTCGATGAGATTAAAGATGGTTTCATGAATGCCGCTTCTTGTGGCAAAATTGTAGCTGTCGAAATATCTGACGACAAAAAAGATGCAGTAAAAGGACAATATGGTCCAACTCTGAAAAAGTGGTTTCCACGAGAAATTTCTATTGTAGATATTCCTGGCAACTACTCAGCTCATGCAAAATTATATGATGAGTCCGACAATGTTATTAGGGATTTGTCTGATGCAAAACCGAATAATCCAACTAACAATACAAAACGAGATATGAAACAAATTACAATGACAGCAGCAATGATTGCCGCTTTATCGCTATCTGATAATTCAACAGATAATGAATTTGAATCAGCTATTCAGAATGTAGTGGCTAAAGCTACTAAATTTGATGCTGTAAAAAAAGAGTTAGATGATCTTAAAGCAAGTTCATCAAAAAATGAAGTCGAAGCAATTCTAAAAAAAGGGATTGAGGATAAAAAGTTGACAAAAGATTTAAGTGATAAGCTTATGGTTTCTTTTGCCGAAAATCCAAAAGGTTTACAGGACTTAGTTAATTCTATGCCTGCACAAGTTCGAGTTACCGAAACTAACGGAAATGTAGATGTTCCCGAAAAATATCAAGGAAAATCATTTCAAGATTTATATGTATCCGGTGAACTCGAAGCTGTAAAAAGAGATTATCCAACTTATTACGAATCATTAACTAAACAAAAATAATTATGAGTTTAACTAATACAATTTCAAACATTCCAAGAGAAGTATTTGTTACTTACATTGTAGAGAAACTTCGTAAAGAGAATCCACATTTGCTAGCATGTTTTGACGAATCTAAATTTGTTATGGGCGGAGCTGTTGTTCATGTCCCAAATGCTGGTAATTCACCAGATACTCAAAAGAACCGCTCCTCATTTCCAGCAGTTGCTGTTATGCGAGGTGATACACATGTAACTTATGCGTTAGATGTTTATTCAACAGACCCAACTCATATATCATGGCATGAAGGAGCTGAGATTTCTTATGACAAAACAGACAGTGTTCTTAATGATCACATGCAAACGCTCATTGAGGCTGTTGGTGACAATATGCTTTATAACTGGGTTGTTGGCTTGCACATATCGGGCGGTAGTTATGTTTCAGATACTATTCCATCATCAAATATTATTTTTACAACTGGCGATTTTGTTGCTGTTAATCCTGACGATGGTCAAGAGGGTGTGAGACGTTCGTTTGTTTTTGCGGAGCTTCAAAAAGCTCAAGCAATGATGAACAAAGCTAGTGTGCCAAAAACTGACAGATTTGCTATGATTGAATCATACATGCACCAACAATTAATCGACTCTTTATCTGCTAATCAAATGGCTGCATTTCAAAAAGGAGCCGATTTGGCTAAAGGTGTTGTTGGTGAGTTTGCAGGATTTAAAATAATGGAGCGTGGTTCTGTTTTGGCTTTTAACGCAGCTGGAACTACACCTATTATTCCTGGTATCGCAATTGACGATTCTGATAACATCGCTTGCTTGTGCTGGCAGAAAAATCAGGTAACAAAATCTGAAGGTGATATTATGCCATTCGATGATAAAGGTAATCCTTTATATTATGGTGATGTATTTTCATCTCTTGTGAAATTCGGTGGTCGTGCTCGTAGAGCTAATTGGAAAGGCGTTGTTGCAATTGTTCAAACATCAGTTGATACTACTGTACTTGATGCTTTAATTGTTACTGCTGAGGCATTAACAGAAGCCAGTTATACAGCTCCAACATGGGCAATATTTGCAGCTGCACTTGCAGCTGCAATAGTTGTTGCTGAAGATGCTGCACACACAACTGTTACAGTAGCAGCTTCTGTTGTGAGTTTACAAGCTGGTATTGATCAATTAGTAGGCGCATAAAATAAAAGGGAGCTTTTACGGAAGCTCCCTTAAATATATTACAATGAGAGAAAAGATACTTGGCATAACAGGAGGGATTTCAATAGGTTCTGTAACATACGCTCAAACAAGCGAAGTTTTAGTCGCTATTAGTGTCGCTTTTGCTTGTGGGATTGCAAGTGCTCTCGGAGGTTGGGTAATAAAAAAATTGTTAAACAAAAAATCAACAAAATTATGAAGTTTCATTTAGGGAAAAAATCTGGAAGTGTTTTAATAGCACTGTTAATAGCATCAGTAGTTACGATGTTTTCAATCGCAGATTACACACCAATTAAAGAAATTCAAGCGAGTAATTCACATGTTATTGTATGTAGCGGACACAATCCTGTGTTCAATGGCGAGTATATGACTCAAGGCAAACAAAGTCCAACATGGCAGGATGGGTTGAAAATCTACGAAGGTCGCAGTAATCAACTATTGGCACTTGAGCTCACAGAAAAACTTATAAATGCTCAAATTGATGTTACCTACCTTAATCCATATAGCGAACAATTATCGCTAATAGATAGAGTTGCTGAAGTTAATAGGATATTTCGAATAGATAAGCGTGTAATTCTTATAAGCTTACATCATAATGCACAACCAACTACTAAGGCTCCATATATTGACGACTTTGGACAGAAAGGATATTTATCTACATCAGATGGAGGAGCGACAGGGATAGAATCATATACATCGGTTGGGGCAACCGAAAGTGATAATCTTAATAATAACTACATTATTCCAGAGTTACAAGCGGAGTTCCCAGACATTAAGTTTAGAACTGGTCCTAAAACTCTTGGTAAAGAAGCCAACTTTTATGTCCTAAGTCGTACGAATTGCTCAGCGGTTTTAATCGAATGGATGTTTATGACGACTTACACAGATTGTTTGATTATATCCAATCCTGAATATAGAGATAGATATACAGATGCTATATGTAGAGCTATCGTGCGATATGACAAAACTCTGTATAATCAAAATCAAATACTTGCAGCTTAATGAAATTTACTAATCACATACTCTTTGCTTTTGGGTTTTTGCTTCTGTTGTCTATGGTGGGCTGTCGTACACAACAGCCCACCATTATCACAGAGGTGCAGGAAAAAATTGTCGAGAGGCTTGTGCC
>JAQUBO010000098.1 GCA_028686735.1 Bacteroidales bacterium | reverse complement strand
CTCAAAAGTGTATTTACTATCAATAAGAAAGTCTCCAATTTTTGACGATTTTACATTATGTGAATGCAATAATTGATTCATGAAAAATGTTTCGCGAATTGTACCATCAATATTTTCTTTACCAGAATTAAGTGCAATTAACAAGTTGGTATTGTTCATGTATATTTTATCTGGTTTTGTAAGATAACCCATTGCAGAACCTTCAGTTTTAATGCCTTTTATAAGATTTGCCCTATCAAGTGCTTTTAACAATCTTAACAAAGAATCCCTGCTCATCCCAATCGTCCGGCTTAAATCTGAAATATTGACTTTAAAAGGCACACAATCCGAAAGTACAGCTACTAATTGTCTTAGTTTATGTGCAGTATTGTAGTTTATTCCTTCGATTATTAGAAGTTCACTTTCAATAGTAGTGTTTAATGTACTAACCAATCTGTCATAAAATTGCCCTTTGGCATCCTTAAAAAACGGATATGCACCTTCCTCAAGGTACTTTCTAAATAGCGGAATGATAACAGTATTTTTAGTAATTTCGTTTGCTATTTCCTTATGATTCGAAATTATGTCTTCAAGTGAGTAAGTTGGGAAAACCAATTTCTCGGATAACTCTAAATATTCTCTAAAAGACATTTCGTGGAGATTATATATTGCTGCTCGCCTGCTAAGGTCTCCTTCTGCCTTATGTAATTCGAGTGCCGAAGATCCAGAAAACACAATATTAAGATCGTCATAGATATCATGCAAATTTTTTATCTCTATCGACCAACCTGGATATCTGTGTACTTCATCAAGAAATAAATTTCTGCCCCCCATAATATAAAAATTCTCGGCAAAATCAAATAAGCGATTTGTAGTAAAATAATAATTATCTAAAGACACATACATTGCATCGTGACTATTACCATAAACGGATTTTAATCTTTGTAACATCAGCACTGTCTTACCAGTACCCTTTGCTCCTTTAATCCCAATAAGCCTGTCTTCCCAAACAAGTGAGTTTAAAAGGTATCTTTTGAAATTCAGTGAAGTCCTGTCAGTTTTTATTTCAGAATATTTGAATAAAGTTTCCATTATTGTTGTACTAACTCAACAAAGATACACGTTTTTAGCTAATATAAAAAACATTTAACATTTTTTTTGTTGTATATGATTAACATTATATAATTTTATTGTTGTATTTAAACAACGTTTTTAATATTCAATGTTGTTTCTATTTAACAATTATATAAGATAATGTTGTTTGTAAACAACACTTTTGTTAAGATTATGTTGTTTGTAAACAACATTTATTGGTATTTATTGGTGAATAGATACAACACTTTTAAGAAATATCAACTGGGTTAAAAAAATCGGGAAACTTAACGCATCATATAATCTTGCCAAACATTCAAGATATCACCAAAATTTTCTCTACCAAACCCTATTCTAACATGCGAATTTCCGTAATCAAACATTTCGGACGGAATCATCATTATTCCACAATTGTTAACCAACTGCTCACAATAGTTATATGCTGTTTCTTGAATTTTCAGTTTCACAAGAGCCGTTGAACAAGCATTTGTATCTCCAAACTCCAATAAATCGGTATTTTCTGCAACAAAACTATTAAACAAGTTTTTATTAGCAATAATTTTTTGAATATTTGGCTGAATAAATTTGTCTTTATGATTTAATGCTATCGTTGTAAGCACCTCACCTGCAGCATTATTACATATAGAAAGGTAATCTTTAAAAGCAAGCACATCATTCAATATATCGGTACGTTTTGTGGCAAGCCAACCAAACCTCATACCAGCCAAACCAAAAGATTTAGCCATTCCCCACAAACTAATAGCATTTTCATAAACATCGCACAAAGCAGGAATTTCATCTTTAGGATTATGGACAATTTGATGATACATCTCATCAGAAAATAAAACAATATTTTTGCGTGCTGCAATTTCAACAATTTTGTTGAGGTCGGTTATTGTAGGAATAAACCCTGTTGGATTATGAGGAAAATTAACAATTATCAATTTTGTTTTATCGTTTACTAACTCATTTAGTTTATCGGAATTATAATAATAAGAAGAATTTGTATTCTCAGGTAACCAAAATTTAATCTTAGCCCCAATACTTTCTGCCACCTGATACAAACTTTGATATGCCGGAGCCATGCAAACAACTTCATCACCTCGTTCTAAAATCACATTCATTAAAATATAGTTTGCTTCACCTGGCGACATAACAAGAACATTATCAGGATTTACTGTAAGATATTGATTAGAAATTGCCTCACGTAAAAATTCAGAACCCGCAGAATCTGTGTATCCAAACTTTAAATTATTCCACAAATTTAGCTCTTCTTTACTTGCACAAGACAGAATGTACTCAAGACTATATCCGTCACAATCTGAACTTGAGATTAAATATTTTGCACTAAATTCATACTTCGCAAAATATCGCTCTAATTTAAAATGTTTTATTTTCATATTATTATTTGACTTCTATTAAACTAAAAATTGGTAAAAAGCAAGATTTCACCTGCAATAATATATTTAATTGCTAAGTTACAAACAATTATTTATTAACATAATTAAGGGGCAAAATAATTTACAGTAATTTACTCATATTTGATAAGGCAAGACCAATGACAACACAAGTTATTACAATCATTGCAATGCAATATAAGTTTTGGATTATATTTTAAGTTCAAAGATTATATTTATCTTTTAAATACAAATACATTAGCATAATAAGGCAAGTCAGAGTCTAAGAAAACTACATATTTCCCGGTTTTATTCTCATCATTAGTAAACTTATAAATTCCTTGTTTTATACCATTTTTAACTTCAAATTCATAATCTACTTTAAACAAGTATTCTTCGCTATCGACAAATTGCAAATCGTACTCACAATAGAAACAACCATCTAACTGTACCACAACGATATAATAGGTATTATAATCTAAATTTATTATTGGTGTTACTAATGGATTCACTGTTGAAATTGAATCTCCCAATTCTACTACAGGTTTATATCCTCGGTCGATATAAGATTGTTTTGTTTTCTGAATAGTTTTTTCAAATTCTAAAGATTGTGCAAATACACAAAAAGGGAAAACCAACAAAACTAAAAACAATATTTTTTTCATAATATAAAATTTTAAGTTAACATACAATAATTAAACCACAAAATTACGTTGTCTCATAGCCTCATAAACAACAACCGCAACCGAGGCAGATACATTAAGAGAATCAATTTGCCCAAGCATAGGAATTTTAAGTCTTTGATCGGCTAATTTTATCCATTTTTCGGTAAGTCCAGTTGCTTCGGTACCAAAAACTAATGCTATTTTTCCTCTTAAATTTAGGTTATGATATTTTTCAGATGCATTAAGTTCTGCCGCACAAATTTTTATATTATTCATTTTTAACCAATCAATAGTTTGCTGTGTATCAGCAACGACAATATCCGTTGTAAAAACACAACCTAAACTTGCTCTTATAGAGTTTGGATTAAACACATCAGCACGAGGATCGCTAACAATAATACCCGAAACACCCGCACCATCAGCAATTCTTGCAATAGCACCAAGGTTTCCTGGTTTTTCAACAGATTCAAGCACAACAAAAATCGAATTATTTGCAGGTTTTAGCTCATTCAAACTCTTTATGGGTGTACGAGCTACAACAACAATTCCCCCTGTCGATTCTCGATAAGAGATTTTATTATACACCTCTTTTGAGACTTCAAAATATTCAATTAAACTGGAAGTTTCACCAATTATATTATCAACTTCATCTTTAGTAATTATATCTACACAATAATACAACTGCTGAATTTCAATATTCGTCATTAATGCTAACTGTATTTCTTTAATTCCCTCAATTATTATAAGCCCCTGCTCTCGTCTTGCCCGCGATTTACTATGTAAAAGCACAAGGTTTTTGATGAGTTTGTTTTTAACAGATGTTATTTTAGTAATCATAATTTTAATATTATATAAAGTTGTTCTCCTAAAATATATTCTAAGATTTATTATTATTTTCTATGCCCACGGAGGATTTTGCTGAAGGATGACAAAACACGAAATACGAGGTAAAAAAAGCAAAATACACAACCCCATCTCTAAAAATAAACATATCATCTACAGCAAAAATAAAAATCATTATAAATGTCCAAAATACTGCTAAAACACTTTTCTTTTCTAATGCTTTTTTCACTAATAAAAAGAAAATCAGTAAAATAGATATAAGTCCAAAAACCCCTGACATTAAAAAAGATCTTAAATACTGATTATGAGGATTTGTGTGCTTAAGTTCTGCAGCCACATAATTATTTTCACTATAATGCTCATCCAACTTATCAACTACGTCTCCTGTCCCAACACCAAACAACCAATTTTCCCTAATAAGTTCAAGACTAGATTTAATTGCCGAATACCGTAAAGTTGATGATTCTGGTTTATTATAGTTAATTTCGCTATTATGTACAAAAACATTTAACATATTAGAAAATCTAACTTTTACACTAGGGACAGATAAACTAAATATAGATAATCCAACTAACATTGCAAAAAAGAAAATTAGTATAGGAGCTTTAATATGTTTTTTTAAATAGGCATAAACAATAATAGTTATTATTGCAAACACATATATTATTATTGTAGATTTTGCGACAAGTTGAAAAAGAAAAATAGATAATACAAAAAATAAAAGAAAACTTACAATTTTATTGGACTTAGTTTGATTTTTAAATAATATTTGGTTAGTTCCTAACAGATTAAGCAGAATAATTATTACAGCAAAAAGCACATTATAAGATAAATGGTTTGGGGTTTTAATAAATAAGCTAAAACTAGTATATAACAATAAATTAGTATCTTTAGTCTCCATATATTCAGGACATATATTAATCCATAAAATAATATAAGATAATACAACACCAGCAACAAATGCTTTAAACACATATTTGGATTTACAACAAAGAGCATTATTTTTAAAAAAATAAAAAATAAAAGGAAAAATAATTAAAGACGCTCCTCTTTCAATATTAAGAAGTGCCTCTGTTTTATTTGTTGAATAAAAGTACCCAATAAGCATTAGTATAAAAGGCGTAATAAGGATTAAAAAATCTTTATCTAGAATAATTTTAGAGATGTTTACATAAGTAGATTTTCTCAAAAACGCTGTAAATACTAATACAATCATTAGAATCGGAATCCCCTTCGTATAAAGCGGCAGTAAAAAAGCAATGCAAATATAAATACCAAAGTCTAATATATCTAATTTCTTTATCATATAATCAGTTCTTTATCTCGTTGTTGATTTTTCAACTCATCACCAAACAAAAATAATGAAGAGAAAAAAGCAAAGTAAACAATTCCGTCCTGTATCATTAACATATCCTCTACCGCAAAAAGCACTATCATAAATAATGTCCAGAACCCAAATAACAAGTTTCGAGTTTTTATTGCTTTTTGCAACATCATAACAAAAACCATAACTAACAGAACAAAGCCAACAATTCCATACATAGCAAAGGTTCTAATAAACTGGTTATGTGGACTTATATGTTGAATATATGCACCCTGCACGTCATTTGCTTTATAATAGTTACTCATTTCAGTTGCTATATCACCAGTGCCAACACCAAACCAAAAATTATCATAAATTACATGTAGCCCAGCATTAATTGCCTCAAATCTTAGGCTATTTGATTCCTGACTTTTACTATTATTATTGGCGAAATCAAGCCCCACCTTAAACAGATTATAAAATCTGGCACGCGGTGTAGGAGCTGATAATAAAACAGATGATACAATAACAAAAAATACACTAATTATTACTAATTGTTTTATGGAAAATTTCTTTTTAGACATGGCATATATCAAAAATACAATTGCAAACAAAATAAAAAACAAGATAGTTACTTTACTTGACAATTGCATTAAAAACACAACCAGCGTAATTAAACTAAACAGTTTAAACATTGTAAGTCTCCGACTCCTTCGAATAAATAGTTTTAATTCTCCAATAAGACTAAAAGACAACAATACTATAGCAAACAAAACAGAGTATGATAGATGATGTGGTCCTTTAACAATACGACCAAACGAAGTATAAAAAAGTTTATTTACATTTACATCGCCTGTACAAATAAACCTAGGCAAAGCCACAGCCCAACAAATAATATATGTAAACAAAACACCAACAATAAAGAAACTGAGCACTAACTCAATTTTATAATGAATTTTATTATTAGTAAATGAGACAAATATAAACGGGAATAATAATAACGATATCACAATTTCAATTTGCGATCTTGCTGCAATTAAACATTCTGTATTTAGCAATCCTAAAACAGCTACAATAAGTGGGGTAATAAATAAATAAAATTTAAAATCAGATAACAGTTTTAAAAAAGACCGATAGTTTTCGATTTTTAAAAAAGCTGTAACTAATAATAAGGCAATGGACAAAGATGTTATTTTAATATGCACTGGTATCATAAACACAGTTACACACATCAAGAACAACTCAAATTGATCCAAAACCTTTTTCATTCTGCAAAATTAGTTTTTTTTGAGTAATTTCCACTTTTTGATTTACAAAAACATTCATACAATCCGTATCCTTCATTGCATTATTATTAAATAGTGTAAAATAAATTAGTAATCTATAACACAATAATGTCCGATTTCTAGCTTATGCTTGTATTACAGTCAATCGCCCCTCATCTGACAGCTTAAACTCTTGGTTACTAACACTTCACAAGTCTTAAACTCGAACATAACTTCTCAAATATTTGACTTTTTTAACAAACACTACTTAAATTATATTGAGTTCGGTGCAACAGTATGCGGTACGACACAGTGCGAATATTGAACTTCACTTACAAACTTTATTCATAGTCTATCAACTAGAAAAAATTAATCATTTACTAATGCGGTATTATAAAAAATAAAAAAAACATAATAAAATTTCGGTATTAAAATAAAAAACACTACTTTTGCAGCTCGAAATTTAAGGAATATTAATTAAATTATTAAAGTTATGATTAACCAGTACGAAACCGTTTTCATTGCAACTCCCGTTTTGTCTGAAGCACAGATGAAGGAAGCGGTCGAAAAATTCAGGAAAGTCATTACCGACAACAACGGTAAGATTATTCATGAAGAAAATTGGGGTTTAAAAAAACTTGCTTACCCCATTCAAAAAAAGTCAACAGGCTTTTATCATCTGATTGAGTTTAAATCGGAAAGTACATTTATTGACAAACTAGAAACCCAATTTCGTCGCGACGAAAGAGTCATGAGGTTTTTAACTTTCAAAATGGACAAACATGCAATAGCATACAGTGAGAAAAAACGCAAAATGAAAAAAGAACAAAATCAGAAGGAGGCATAATTATGGCACAAAATAAAACAGAAATTAGATATCTTACTCCTCTGGCAGTTGAAGTTAAAAAAAAGAAATACTGTCGATTTTTAAAAAACCGCATTAAATATGTAGATTATAAAGATGCTCAGTTTTTAAAAAGATTTTTAAACGAACAAGGTAAAATTTTACCTCGTCGCTTAACAGGGACATCATTAAAGTATCATCGTAAAGTTGCTCAAGCTGTAAAAAGAGCTCGTCATTTAGCATTATTACCTTATGTAACTGATTTGATGAAATAATAAAGGAGAACTAAGAAATGGAAATTATATTAAAACAAGATTTAGATAAACTGGGAAATGTTGATGATATCGTTAACGTAAAATCTGGTTATGCAAGAAACTTCCTTATACCTAAAGGATATGCAATTTTAGCAACTAAAACTGCTAAGAAAATTCACGAAGAAAACATGAGACAAAAGGCTCATAAAGAATCTAAACTCCGTGAAAATGCAGAATCAATGGTAAGTAAAATGGACGGTCTAAAAATTAGAGTACCTGCAAAAACAAGTTCTACTGGCAAAATATTTGGTTCAGTAAACACTATTATGTTATCTGAGGCTCTAACCAAAGAAGGCTTTGATATTGATCGCAAAAACATTACCATTAAAGGTGATGCCGTTAAAGAAGTTGGCAATTATATTGCTAATGTTAAGATTTACAAAAACATTAAAGTAGATATTGATTTCGAAGTATTTTCGGAATAACTCTTTAATAAAAACACATAAAAAAACCGCTTTAATAAGGCGGTTTTTTTTTACACTATTCGAAAACCCTTATTTGTAAAGTACTCTGCCAATATATCGGTATAATCACCAGGTATAATCAAATGATGATTCCCTAAAGGAAATTCTCTTAATAAAAAGGTACTTTTATGCGACATTTTCACTTTTATTTGTGTACGACAAGCTTGAATAATATCACCTGATTCGATAATTTCGCCAAGAGCTAAAAAGCAAAACTCCAAATTTTTGTCTAATCTAAAAATTGTAAGGGTCTGGTTAGACATTTTTCCTTTTATTGCACTACCTTTTTGAGTTTCAAAATGGCTTGTAACGTCAAATTCATCAAGCAAATTTAAAGGTATAGTACAATGAGAAAAAATAACGGTTTCCCTATCAATAGCATTAATATTTGCGACCCAAGGCGTTTTTCCAGTAAGTCTTGATAATGCAATTATTCCGGCCGCCGAACATAAATCCCCCTCGCATACAGTTGGAATATTATTCGTATTTAATAAAGCAACTGGTAAACATGCTGTATAATCATGCTTTTTAACAAACTCAAAACATGAAATAGCCATAGCAGAAATGTCCTCACCCTGAGTAAAGCTAAGCATTTTATTATAAAGAGATCGATCTTTCTCAAATGTTTTATAATTATATTTAGCAAAATACTTATCAAACTCATCAAAATTGCTATCTTTTAATTGCAATATTTCCGACCAATCATATTCAATAATTTCTATACCTAATACTTCTTTCAACAACTCATAATCAGGGACACTTGCAAGCAACCAATTTTCAGGTTTTCCAATCAAAGCGAGCTTTGTATTATCATATATATCTTTTTCGTCAAGGAATTTTTGCAGTGGTGCAAGATTCGTAATTGAATCGACATTAAATATTTTAGTTTTAATCCCTTTTTCATTAAGAAAAGCTTTAACTTCAGTCGCCGCTGCCCATGAATTATCTTTAGTAGAAGCTAAAAAGCAATATCTATTTTGAGCTTCAATCTGCTCAATAGCACGATGTTCAGAACCTCCTGATAAGAACCAAATAACACTAGGCTCTGAGAGAACAAAATTAGTATCATTAAGACACGAGAATTTCTTTAGAAAATCTGTTTTTTCTTTACATATAAGATTTTCACTAATATTGTTGTTAGCAGCAATATATATCTTCAAAACAATCGTTTTTTATTTAGCCCAAAGATACTACTTTACTAATTGCAGATTATTTTACTGCAATAGTTTCAATTTCCACAAGTGCACCAAGAGGCAGTCCTTTTACAGCATAAGCTGCTCGTGCAGGAGGGTTTTTAGCGTAGTATTTACCATACACCTCGTTCATAGCAGCAAAATGAGCCATATCACTTAGCAAACAAGTAGATTTAATCACATTATCAAAGCTATAACCTGCTTCGGTAAGAATAGCTTGAATATTTTTCATAACTTGCTCAGTTTGAGCAGTAATTCCTTCGGGTATTTTACCATCTGCCGAATTAACAGGCACCTGACCAGAAATAAATAACATTCCATTTATTTCAATTGCCTGACTGTAAGGTCCAATTGCCTTAGGAGCCTTTGGGGTATTTATTACACTTTTCATTATTATAAATTTTTATGCTTTATTCTACAAATTTAATAAAAATAATCGTTTTAAAATCCTATTTTATTTAGTTTTATAAATTTTAGGTTCTAACTCACTCTGTAAAACCATTAAACCATTCATTGCTAAGGCAGACATTTCGTCCTCTCCTGGATAAACTTTCATAGGGGCTATAAAACTAGTCAAATCCTCAACAAAAGTACAGAATTGCTTATTATATGCGATACCTCCTGTAAGTATAATTGCATCTACTTTTCCTTTAAGTACCACAGAAAGGCTTCCAATTTCTTTAGCAACCTGGTAAGCCATCGCATCAGAAATAGACTTTGCATACTCATCACCACCTTTGGCCTTAATTTCGACATCATAAGCATTATTAGTACCCAGATAAGCAGCAAATCCGCCATTACCTTTAATCATTAACTTAACTTCTTTATGAGAATATTTTCCACTAAAACACAATTTAGCAAGTTGTCCACTAGGTAAAGTTCCTGTTCGTTCTGGCGAAAACGGACCTTCACCATCCAGTGCATTATTAACATCAACTACTCTACCTTTACGATGTGCACCAACAGAGATTCCCCCACCCAGATGAGCTACAATAAAATTAAGATCTTCATATTTTTCGTTATTCTCGGCAGCATATCTTCGTGCAATAGCTTTTTGATTTAAAGCATGAAATATAGAGAGTCTTTCAAATTTTGGATGTCCAGTTATACGAGCGATATCCTCCATTTCATCAACAACAACAGGATCTGCAATATATGCTTTTACCTGTTTTAGTGAGTTTGCTATATCATGAGCTATTAATCCGCCTAAATTACTAGCATGCTCACCAATAGGAGAATTACGTAAATCTTGAATCATATCATCGTTTACTTCATAAACTCCCGAAGAAATTGGATATATAAGCCCTCCACGAGCAACAATACAAGAAATATTATTTATATCCTGTCCATCTTCTTTGAGGTTTCTAAGTATTGTATCTTTTCGGAACTGATATTGCTCAGTAATACCAGTAAATTTGGCTAATTCTTCGTTTGAGTGCTTAATGTTTTTTAAAAAAACGTTTTTTGCATTTTCAAACACCGCAATTTTTGTTGAAGTTGAGCCTGGATTAATTGTTAATATTCTGTGTATATTCATTGATTATATATAAAAAATTAGTAATTATTTTGCAGTAAGGGCAGCAAGAGCAATTGAAAACATTTTAGTTTCAGCTGTATCGCCACGCGAAGTTAATACTGCTGGGCATTTTGCACCAACCATCATAGCACCTAATTTAGCTTTACTCAACTTAGTAGAGGCTTTATAAAAGACATTTGCAGCCTCAATATCAGGAAAGACCAGACAATCAGCATCTCCATTAACTACGCTTTTCAGTTTTTTAATATTAACAGACTCTTTATCTATTGCAACATCAAGTGCTAAAGGGCCATCAATTAAGGCTCCTTTTATTTGTCCTCTTTCTGCCATTTTTGCAATTATGGCAGCATCAACGCATGCAGGTAAGCTAGGTGACATTTGCTCGGTAGCAGCAATCATAGCAACTTTAGGAGTTTCAACACCAAGTGCTTTTGATACATTTATAACATAATTCGTAAGTGCGATTTTCTGACTTATGTCTGGTGCAGGGATTACAGCTACATCAGTTGCAACCAAAAGTTTATGGTAATGTTCAAACTCCATCACAACAACATGACTCAAAACAGCTTTTGGGGGTAAGAGACCTGTTTCTTTATTAAGAATGGCTCTCATATATTTGTCGGTACTTACTAGACCTTTCATAATAAAATCAGCTTTACCCTCATTCACAAGTCTTACCGCAGTATGAGCAGCTTCTACCTCATTAGTCTCTTGCACAATTGTAAATTTATTTACATCAATTTTTTCATGCTCACAAATTCCTTTTATTGTCTTTTCATCGCCAACAAGTATTCCTTCAACAATACCCTCATCAATAGCCAAACTAACAGCCTCAATAGTATGAGCATCATTAGCAAAAGCAACCGATAAGCGTTTTTTTGGTTTAGATTTAACCGCTTGGATTACGTCTTTAAGTTTTGTTATATTCATATCGTATTTTATTAGTCATTAAAAATTTAGTTGCTAATATACTTCTAAATTATTAAACTCTACAAGATATTTTTATGTTATTTAAAAGTATCTAAAATATAAGTTTAAGTATTGGCTATAACACCAATGAACCAAAAGCACTTAAACCATTCACAAACAGCACTTTACCAAAACCAATAGCAATATTTAATGCACTAAAAAACATATTAGTAGTAAACAAAAAAAGTAAAGTATATTACATGACTTGAGAATTATCCTATATCATTGCGTCTGCGATCATTTCCGCAATATCAAGGTTTTTTATTTCTTCCTCTTTATTTTTATATTTTAGTCCATCCGTTATCATAGTCATACAAAACGGGCAAGCAGTTGCGATAATATCTGATTTTGTTTCAAGAGCTTCCTCTGTTCGTTCGATAAATATTTCTTTATCTCCCTTTTCGGCATCTTTAAACATTTGAGCACCACCGGCACCACAGCATAATGCAAAACTTTTATTCCTTGGCATTTCTGATATCTTTAATCCTAAAGATTCGATTACAAAACGAGGCGAATCATAAATATCGTTAGCTCTTCCGAGATAGCAAGGATCGTGATAAGTAACAGCATTTCCTTCAAATTTAGATTTATCTAGTTTAAGTTTGTCTGATTTTATCACATTCTGTAAAAACTCTAAATAGTTTACCACTTCAAACTCAGCCCCAAGATCAGGATATTCATTTTTTAAAGTATTATAGCAATGAGGACAAATAGTAATAATCTTTTTGATTTCGTACATTTTAAAGATCTCGATATTTGTCATTGCTTGCATTTGAAACAGCATTTCGTTTCCGGCTCTGCGAGCAGGGTCTCCAGTACACGATTCTTCTTTTCCTAAAACCGCATAACTTGTTCCCAAATGATTAAGAATTGTCGCAAATGCTTTTGCTACTTTCATATATCTTGTATCGAATGCTCCTGCACAACCAACCCAAAAAAGATATTCTGGTTTTTCTCCTTTAGCAAATAAATCTGCCATTATTGGTACTTCAATTTTTGATTTTAATGCTTCACTCATAGCTATCTAAATTACAAATTTCAATTCAATATATTAACTTACTCTGTCCAGTTTAACCTATCCTCGTTTGAATACTGCCAAGGAGCACCATTATTTTCAATATTCGCAAAAATAGCATTTAATTGAGCTGGTGCAGCGGACTCTTCCATTACCAAATATCTTCGTAAATCGAGAATAAAAGTAGGATGATCAATATTTAGTGGACACTCTTTTGCACAAGCGTTACAAGTTGTACATGCCCAAATTTCTTCCTCTTTAATTAGCGTTCGTATCAATGAAAACCCATCACTATAATCGGCTCCTTGCTTAACAAGATGAGGACCTTTCATTTTCATTCTTTGTCTAATATTCATAACCATTTTTCGTGGAGATAATTCTTTACCTGTAATATTTGCAGGACAAACGGCAGTACAACGACCACATTGAGTACAAGCCAGCGAGTCTATATAATTTTTCCATGTAACATCTTCGACATCTAAAATTCCAAATCGTGCTGGAGGAGCATCTCCTTCGGGAGCAGCAGCAAAAGCAGTTTCAGGATTCATCATTAATTTTACTTCTTTAGTAATGCTATCCATATTTGTCATTTTGCCTAGAGGAGTTAAACGGCTAAAAAACACATTTGGAATTGACATAAAAATATGAAAATGCTTTGAATAAGGTAATAGGTTAGCGAAAATAAATATAAGTATAATATGCGACCACCAACTAATATCGTGGATTAGTTTAATAGTATCAGCTTGCATATTAACAAAAACGGGAGCAATAAGAGCACTTATCGGATACACGCCTGCGTACTCAGAATGTCCTGCAATATAAAAAATATTCATCCCAGCGAGACTTATCATAAGTAGCAGAATCATTGTTAAAGCAAGTATTGCATCAATATGATTTCTTTTTTGCATCTCTTTTCCATGTAAGCGAGTAATGTTTAATAAAGTACGTCTAACAATAAAAACGACAATAAATAGTGCGATTATATATGCGAATAAATCTCCCCCACCAATTATAATATCATAAACTATCCCAAGACTAGCCAAAACTCTTTCGGTACCAGCTATACCATCAATAACCATCTCGATACTTCCTACTAAAATCAATAAAAACCCCCAAAACACCATTGCGTGCATAAAACCAGCTATAGGATTTCTGAAAATTCTTTGCTGAAAAAATGCATTTACAATTGTGCGATTAATTCTTTTTCCAAAATCACGAACAGGATATGCTGGCTTGGTAAGTTTAAAAAGCTGATAAATTTTAAACGCAGAATACGCAAAAATGCCGATAGTTATTACCAATAAAACTATAAATACAACTTGTGACATAGTGTAAATTTTAAATTATAATTATTATACCGTTACAAAATTAAAATTTCGATTCATAATAACAGTAAGATTTGTAAATAAATATTAACAATGCGTTAATAATATAGTTTTTTCACCACCATAAAAACCATAAATTAGCTATTACAATCCAATTGTAAAAGCACCAAATTTTAAGACTATTCTCTTATCTTGCTGCACTGAAGAAGACTTATTGCCACTAAAACAGTATTTATTATTTTCGTGTCTAATTTTCTTAATCTCCCAAACGAAGTGAGTGCGTGAACACCAAGTAATAATATATATAGTGTCCGCAAGAAAACTACTGCTTTTTGTGTCTTTGATAAGAAAGCGTCAAAGACAAGGCTTTCGAAGTTTCTGAAACT
>JAQUBO010000306.1 GCA_028686735.1 Bacteroidales bacterium | reverse complement strand
ATGTGTTTTAGATATATTTTTTACGATTTCGTTTATAAAAAGGTATTTACTCATATTTTAATCCTTTTTAAACTTTCTTCAATTTCGGACTCTAATTGTTTTGATTTACTAAAATAAGCTCTTATATCTTTTTTATAATTTAATATCTTTGATTTGAATTCTTCAGGGCTTAATTCTTCATACTCTATTTCTATATCAAAATATTGACTTGCACTAAAAGAATGATTTTTGGATTTTATTTCGCTGCCAGAAACTAAAACAGAAATATCTTTAAGTTGTTTTTTATTATTAAATATATTTATTATTTCTAATTCCTCATCGAAAGATAAAATAGTTTTTTGATTCTTACCATCTTTTATTTTTTTTCCATAATTACTAGCATCCACTAATATAATATCTTCGTTCGATAATGATTTATCTATAAATATTATCGAAACATTTGTTCCGGTTGTAGCAAATATGTTTGATGGCATCGAAACAACTCCACGAAGCCATCCTTCCTCTATCATTTTTTTTCTTATTTTTTTCGATATACCGTTTGTTTCAGTTAAAAAACCAGTTGGAACAACTATTGCAGCTCTTCCTGTTTCTTTTAATGAATACAAAATATGCTGCAAAAACATTAAATATATTGACATCTTTTTTTTATCTTTTGCTGGAACTTTTGGAATGCCTGCAAAAAATCTATCGGTATCTTTAAACTTACTTTCAATAGTATCTCTTGTATTAGAAAAATCTGTTTTAAAAGGAGGATGACTAACTATATAATCAAATCTTTTTAATCCTGAATTTTCGTCATGCTCTCTTTGAAAATGAACAGGTTCTTTCAAAGTATCTCCTTTAACAAAGTTATGAAGGCATTCTGTTAGCCCATTTAATAAAAGGTTTATTCTTAAAAAATCAGTTGATTTTTGAGAAATATCTTGAGTATAAATCATAGATTTATTTATTCCGTCTTCTTTTCCAAGTTCATGTGATAAATGCATAATTAATGTTCCTGATCCTGCACTTGGGTCATAAATTTCAACCCCTTCATTATGCTCTTCATCATAAACTAATATTTTAGACATAATTCTTGCACAAGATTGAGGAGTAAAGTATTCAGCGTAATCTCCACTGTCTTTATTATAATCTTTTATCAAATATTCAAATATTTTAGCAAAGAAATCAAATTTTTGTTTAAATACATCACTAAAATTAATTTTGTCTTGACTTATTATTCCAAAAATAGTTTGCGCAAAATTATTTTTATCTTTACCATCAGGTATTTTATTTGAAATAGGATTAAACAAATTCAACTTTGTTCCTCCTGATGTTTCTATTTTAAAAATATCATTTCGTGGATTATCATTTATATTTTTTAATGCCTGATCAAAAAACTTATAAAAATCTTTATCGTTAATCTTGTTTATTAATGACTCTATCGTATCCTCTTTACCAAATGCTACGCTTTTTGCATTGCTTTGATAAAAAGCTGTCATTAATGTGTTGTTTTCTTCTACTTCTTTTACTGTTTTATTAATCTTTTTTGCAAATTCTTTTATATTGTACATATATTTATCATTTAAAAATTTATATAAAAATATGCTAGTCATAATTTCAGATTCGCTTGATGAGTTTAAAAGACCTTGATCTTGCATGGCAGCTTTTAAATCATCTATCATTTCTCTTATTTTCTTTTCAATTAATGTATATTCTGACATTTTTTACCTCCCTATTTATATAAATCAATGTTATTATAAATTCTATTTAACAATCTGTCATATTCTTCGTTAATATCTAATTTATCAAAAATCCCTGCACTTAGTAAATCAATTGTGGTATTTTCTTTAACTGTTGCGACAAATATACTTTTCTTTCTATATATCTGTCTGTTTGCAACAATTATTTTATCAATACTTGTTTTGACAATTTTGAAAAATTCTTTCAAGTTCTTTTCATCTGTTTCAGGATATTCTTCGACATACTCTTGATAAGTTTTAACATATCCGAAGTCATTTCCTAATTCCTCACTTAATTTTTCGTTTTCAGCATTAATTTTCTTCAATTGATTATAGATATCGGCTAATTCGTTATCTATATCCCCTAAATCTTCAGCATTAGACATCATTAATTTTTTTAATATTCTTTTTAATTCCTCGTCTAATTTAACCATTTTTGAACTATAAATATTTTGGTTTTTTCTTATTTCTTCAGATATGTTTTTGATTTTTTTGCTTGCTTCATTTTCCTGTTCACTTAAAGCAGAAAGTTCTAAAACATGAGATTGTTTTTTTATAAATTGAAAAATAATATTAACTACTTCTTCGTCGGACAACCAATCTATTTTTATTTGTTCTACTGGTTTTTCAAGAAGCCTTAAAAATTGTAATCTATTCTGAACTTCTCTAAGTAAGAATCTTATTAATACAATATCTACCTTTTCCATCAGGTCTTTTCTTCCAGAAAGAGCAAATTCCGTATAACAAACTTTAATTGATTCAAGCAATTTTTTAATTTCTAAAATATTATCCTTACTATTCCTCATCAATTGAATCGAAAATTCTTCTTTGTTATCAATTTCTATCATTTCTCTTAATTTTGAAAATTTACCTCGTACTTGCTTATATATTTCTTCTGAATCAATAATTACATCTTTTAAACTTATATTATCTTCGCCTGATTCATTAGTATCCATTTCAAGCTCTTTTGTATACGCTTCCATTGTAGTCTTAAAATGATCCTCAATGCCTGCAAAGTCCATAATGTATCCATATGGATATCTTATTTTATCTCCCGTTTCATCTTCTAAAGGCTTCATATATGGCCTATTCACTCTTGAAATAGTTTGTAATAAAGTATGCTTGTCTGGATTTCGAAGTAAATACATCTTTTTTAGCCTCTTAACATCATATCCTGTAGTTAGCATATATTGAACAATTAACAAATCATATTTTTTAAATGAAGGATCTGAATCAGTTTTACGAAAATCATTTTGCTTTTCTTTATTGTCTTTTGTATCATCAAGAACTAACGCTGTCTTTAATGACGAGTTTTTTTCAAACCACTCATGTATTTGCTTTGCTTGATCTTTATATTTGCATACAATCATTCCACCAAGTGTATCGTCATCTGACCATTTTCTAAAATTCAAAAAATCGTAATCTATATATTTTGCTAGCAATCCTATGTATCTGGCACTTGTAAGTATATCTAAGGTGTTTTCTTCTATCTCGATATTTCTCTTAACTTCGTCCTCGAAAACTGTTGAGACGGGCTCTATTTTAATTTTTAGAGTATATCCGTCTGCAATTGATTTATCATAAAAGTATTTGTGGTAATAATCCCCAAATTTCAACTTTGTCTTTTCTGTCTTATTTAATATTGGAGTTCCTGTTAATGCTATATATATCGCCTCAGGATCTAAAGTCATTAAGTTAGCAAGAAAACTCCCACCACTCGAATATGAACGATGTGCTTCATCTATAAA
>JAQUBO010000097.1 GCA_028686735.1 Bacteroidales bacterium | reverse complement strand
GTTTATACGCACTTGGATAAAAAAGAACATATTCTTCGCCTAAAATACTTACTAAATCATCAAAAAAATAGGATGCAGATTCTTTGTCGGGAAATAACAAACAAGACAAATGTTTTTCTTGCAAAAACACAGATGCAAATAAAAATGCCTTTGATGACCCAGCTAGTCCCTGAATAATTATATTTTCTTTATTATCAGGAGATTTTAGTAAATCAAAAAGTATCTTCTGCTTAACTGCTGTTGTTGAGTTTCCATCAAAAATTTCGTGAACCAATTTTTTCATTCGGCAAAGATAAGGTTTTGAAATAAATGTTGGGAGAAAATTCTAGGAGATTGTGGGAGAGTTGGATTTTTATGCAATATAATCGGGGTTAAAAAATATTATATTTATAATATTTTGCTCTTTTATAGATAAAAAACTACAAAAAACAAACCGACTAATTGCTGTAATTTGTTCTGATTTAACATTGCAACCTGACGGTTTGTTTTAGAGTTTTATGTATTCTAACTATTGTTTCTCGTATGTCCAAGTGTAAGAATATGTTGCAAAATCAGTAGTGGTAGTACTGTTATCATCATACTCTTTCCACGAAGATGTGTTTTCAAAGATTAATTCTTTATTACCAAGTTTTTTGACATTATATAAATCATCATTGTAAAAACTTATTTGTTCTTTGCCTGTTGCTCCATCAACCCATGTCCAATAAGATGTATGCTCTTCAGTGTCCCCATCAGATGTTTCTTTATAAGTATATGTTCCATCTTTGTCTATTATTAATGTTCGACTGTACAGATAGCTTCCATAAGGTGTTATCATTGTTGTTCCGTCATAAGTAGATGTTGATGTTCCAGAGGTAGATATTCTTTCATACGAATATGAAACTAATTTCCACTCACCTGTTAATCTTGCATTTTTAGATTTAAGAGAGAGTGCAGGTCCATCCTCATACTTTTTACAACTCGAAAAAGTTAAACCAAACATTACTAAAATTAAAATAAATACTTTTGTTTTCATAATTTTTGTTTTTTTATAATCCTTACTCTTTTGGCTTTTCAGGTTCCGCCGTTTTATGTAAATGTTTTTGTGTTTAATCTGATTCAAGTTTAAGCTATACATCATGTATTTTTACAAATTTATAAATATAATTTGATATTGCTATATTTTTTGGGCAATTTTTTATTTAACATGCATTATTAACATACAGAACTGAGTTGGGGAGTTTGATTATATAAATGATGCGTGTTAAATAAAAAAAATGTTTAAAAATCTAAACCCATTATTGCATTCTTAACTTCGCTAGGCTATTATCTCTTATTTGGTAAGTAATGGCAAATCAGATTTTAATGAATTAAAAGACATCACAAAAGCCTCCTCAGGTAATATTAGTGTTCAGTTAAAAAAAATAGAAAAGGAAAAATATATAAGTATAACCAAAGGCTTTTTAAACAATTACCAACATACATCAATTGAAATTACCAATATAGGAATTGACGCTTTTGAAGAATATGTAAAAGCGATTAAACAATATATTAAATAATTTTGTACGCTTACAAAAAAATAATTAAATTTGAAAATGATTAAAGATTGGAGAGTTTTGTGGTCATAATTTTAGAAAAATTCTAAAAGAATAATGTAAAATGAGAAAACTGTTTTTCATACTAATATTGTTTTTCTACGTTTTTGCAGGACATAGTCAAGACTTTAAAGTAACTGACGTGTTTTATCATGATTCCTATAGGTGGCAAAATAAAGAACTAAAGAAACAAAAACAGAAGATTGAACAAAACCTCTATGATGAAGCTATGCTATATTTACAGAGGTCAGAACCAGACTTGGCGATTGAGACGCTTTTTGACTTACTAAAAATAGTTGACAAAGACAGTAAATATATTAATCGTATTAACATTTCTATTGCCGAAGGATACCGAGAAAAACGTGAATATCAAAAAGGCCTAGATTTATTATATGCAACTATTATAAAAAATGATTTAAATAAAAATGATGAAACTTATGCCTTTACTCGAATTGCGGCTATTTATAATGATTGGCAAAATATAGATATTGAAAAATACGATTCCGTAATAAAATATTCAAACTTATCAATTGCAAATTCGATTAAACATGGATACCCACATTATTTAGCAACATCGCAGAATGAACTTGGCTTTATTTATATACAAAAAAATGAAATTCAAATAGCGATTGAGTATTTAACAGAATCTTTGAAGAATTTTCTTGCTATCGAAAAGCACGCTAATGCAATTGACGCAAGCATAAACCTAAGCAATGCATACTTATACGCATTTAATTATAAAATGGCTGAAAAAGTAATAGATACAGCTTTAACTTATTGTTCGCTAGAGGAAAATGAGAACCTCCACATGCGATTATACCTGCAAAAAGCCAAAGTAAATGAATATAAACAAGATTATAAGCTTGCTTATGAATATTTGTCGAAAGGAAGATTGTTGCAGAGGAAATTCTTTAACGATAGACTAGATTCGCAAATATTTGAAATGTCTGCAAAATATGATTTAAAACTAAAAGAAGTTTATTTAGCAAAAGAAAAACACAAAGTGTCATTGCATAAACGTAATAATATTATTCTCGCAATTGTGATTATAGTATTGATATTTGTTCTTTTAGCTGCATTTATCATTTATCGCCTAAATAGAAAGTATCTAATTCAGAAACATGATGTTGAGAGAATGCAATCTGAAATATTAAAGAAGAACTTTGAGAATAAGAACATAGAGCTCTCTGGTGCAATTGCTGCTGCTGTTACTTACAATAAGGTTTTAGAATCTATTAAAAAAGCTATTTCTTCTAAAGATTTTAACGAGGCGGTTACGATATTAAATGCCAATATTAATACTGAACAAAATTGGCAACGTTTTCTGCTAATATTTAATGAGTTAGATCCAGACTTTTTTGTAAGATTAAAACAGATTCATCCCAGTTTAACTACAAATGAAATCAAATTATCAGCCTTGTTAAAAATGGGCTACAAATCAAGCGAAATAGCAGGAATACTCAATATTGCGACAAGTTCTGTCGATAAAAAGCGACAAAGACTCCGAAAAAAAATCCATTTAGACTCAATGGTGGACTTGTCGGATTACTTTAAAAAAATATAGATATATTTATAAATGTCTTAGTAAATGTCTTAGTAGTTTTATTAAACGACGGGTGGTTTTGCCGTATATTTGCATTTTAGTATTTATCAAAAAAAATGAAAATTATGAAAAACCCCTCAATTACATCATTGCTTATTGGTATTCTTTTATTCGTATTAAGCTTTCAAGCTTTTTCTCAAACATGTATAGATCCAGACGAAACAAAAACTGCTTGGACAAATATCCCATATTTTAATGGATTAGATACATATATTAGTGTTAATGAGTTAAATGCAAATTCGCACAATAATGCTAGCTATTGGTTTACAGGCAGCTTCTCAATTGACTTTTGGGTAAGATGCACATGGCCAGCTGAAAACGCACCCGACAATGAATATTTTGTGTTTGGTGCAGGTGTATGGTGTGACGATTTTAATAGTCTTTTTATTTATTTTCAAGAAACTACAAATGGTAATTGGCGCATTCGTTTGGGCGATGGAAATAATTCAGGAAGCAATACCGATATTTTATATAATATAGACTATGCTAACGATTATATGGACAAATGGGTTCATCTTACCTTAACCTACGACGATACAAACTTAAGATTATATGAGTATGGCGAAAAAGTTAAGGAGGGAGAATTTATATTTAATAAGATAGCGTCCGAATATTGTGTTATTGGTGGACACCAATCAAATCATGGTGAAGATTTTAGAGGATACATTTCTGGCTTTAGGATTTGGGAAAATAAAAAACTAACAGATAATCAGGTTTATTATATAGTAGATAAAACTTTTAATGGAGAAGAAACTTTTGGTAGCTATAGTTACTTAAACAATTATCTTACAATTAACATGTTTACTGACGTGGATAATATCTATTCTTTAGTACCAGACAAAAGTATGGTTGAATATGGTATAACCAGAAGTGTTATTCGAAACCATCCCGCAAGACCTATAAGTGCATATAACCATACTGTTACTATAGATTGGGATAATATTAGGTTTGATTGGGAGACTAATTCCGCAAGCCAATCTTATTTTATTTATCGAAAAGGTGGAACTGTTACCGATTGGGATTTATTATGTGTAACGAATAGTACATATTACATAGATGATGACCCTAGTTTAGAGGGGGGGGTAGAGTACGATTATCGAATAAGAACATATTGGAAAAATGAAGATGTCGGTAGATTGATAGATGCTGGTAACGACATTATATTTGATAATATAAACTTAAAGGCATATAATAATGTTACAGGCTTAGTAATAACCGAAGCGTCGTCTGTTTGCAATGGATTAATTGAGCTTTCATGGAATCAGGTTACTCAACCATCTATACCAGACACTTATGCAATATATTGTAAAATAGGAAACAATCCATGGACTATATTAGAGTCTAATGTTTCTGCTCTTCAATATACTCATAATGTCTCTGTTTCGGATTTGGGTACACCAATACAATACAAAATAGATGCAGAAGGAGATAATTATTTGAATTACTCCAGTATAAAAACGGGATCAGCAAACACAGAATGTACTACCGCCCCAACCAATGTTGTTGCAACAGTTAATGGCAGTGTTTTTGATATTACCTGGGATTTTATTCAAGTTGGAGCACCTGCTACAGCCTTTAGAATATATCGTAAAATTGGTACAGGAAATTTTGAAATACACGAAGAAGGTATAGATATTAATTTGAGAGAATATACCGACTATGCCGAATCTTGCGTAGATTATGAATACAAAGTAGAGGCTTATAATCAGTGTGGAGAGAATGGGTCTATGTCCTCTAGCTCAAATGCAGTTTATAAACCAATGGTGTTTGATGATGTTTTTTCATATACAGACCCAGTAACCGGTGCTAAATCAGAATTTGATGCGTCCAAAGGATATTATAGTACAAAAGTCCTATTAGAATGGTCGGTAAATCCTAATAAAATTGCTGATGTTGAAGGATACGAAATTTACAGAAGAAAAACCAATCAACCTTATAGTCTTTTAACAACTATAACTAATGCAAATGCTACTTATTATGATGACAATAGTACAGAAGCTAACGTGTTTTATGAGTATTTAATTAGAGCAAAAGGAGAATGTAATTCTATTATCGAATATTCTGACAGTTTAGAAGTAACAGGTTTTAGGTATAGTTCTGGAATTGTATCAGGAAAAATAACCTATGCAGGTGGAAATGCTGTCGAAAATGTAGAAGTAAGGATTTCAACAGAAGAAAATCTTGGGTCAAGTTCTTTATATTTCGACGGAATTGATGACCTTTGTGCTTCATTAGAAATGAGTGATGATTCAATTCTACACAATCCATTTAGCTTCGAGGCATGGATTAAACCAAAACTTATGATGTCTGGGCAAAGAAATCTTATTTGCTCTTTCGGTTTAGGACATTTTTACATAGGCTTACAAAATATGAGACCTATTGCAGCAATGAATGAATATGGTTTTATGTGTGCTGAAGGTGAAAACCCAATTGTACAATTAGAAGGAGATACCGTTCTTTTAGCAAATACATGGTACCATATAGCTACTACAATAGATCCGTACGAAGGTCTTTTTAAAATGTATTTGAATGGTGTAGAAATTGCATCTACCCATTATCAAAACCCTCAAATCCCATGGATCCCAGAGGATATATATGCTGGTGAATATTGTTCTCCAAAATACGATGAAGTGTATGTTATATATGGAGGAGGCCCCGAAGATGGTTCCTTATATAAAGGTAATTTAGATGAGGTCAGAATTTGGACTAAACTCCGTACTCCAGAAGAAATAAAGAGAGATTATATTAGAATATTAACTGGAGGAGAAGAAGGCTTGGCGGGGTATTATCGTTTTGATGAAAACTATGGACAAGAAGTATATGATTTGTCACATGTAAATCATGAGTTTAATAAAAATGATATAGTTTTTGGAGAGCCCGAAAGTTTGTTCCCCCAATGGTCAAACGAAACGCCTAGCTTTGAACAATTGCATCCGAGTGGGATATCTAATGAAAATGGAAATTATATAATAACAGGAATTAGATACTCTGGCACTGGTAATGTTTTTAGTGCAAATCCTATTCTGGGAATACATGAATTCGACCCAAGCGACTTAACACTTTTTATTGGAGATGGTTCCCCTGTTCACAATAATATCAATTTTATCGACCAATCTGCTTTTACATTTACTGGTACAGTGTATTATTCAGGGACAAACTGTCCTGTCGATGCTGCAAATATTTATATAGATAATACACAGCAATTTGATGCAGGAGGTAATCCAATACAAACGAACGAATATGGGCAGATTAGTGTTTCTGTACCAATAGGTCAGCATTTTATCTCTGTAAAAAAAGATGGACATACTTTTGAACATAATGGACAATGGCCACACCCAACTCAGGCAGATCCATATAAAACTTTCAATTTTCAAGAAGATGTAAATAATATTACGTTTTATGATGAAACAACCGTCGTTGTATGTGGTAGATTCGTTGGTGGAGACGTTGAAGGAAACAAAAAATTGGGGTTTGATAAATCTATCGCAAATATTGGTCAGGGATCTATTGTTTTTAAGAATGAAACAGGTTATGATATTGATCCAGATCCAAATAATGCAACAAGTTCAATAACTATTTTGACTGATAATCAAAGTGGTGAGTATGAAATCAGTTTAATACCTTGTATTTATAAAATTGATTCGGTTTGGAACGATAATTATCACATATCAAACCTAGATCTTGGTACCATTAATCTAACTGAAATACCTGAGATTACAACCGACTCCGACACAACGTATAATTATGAAATTATTGGTACAGATACTATTATTGACATAGATATTCAAGATTATCAATATCATTATTTGCGAAATTTCATATATTATACCGAACCTACAATTCATTTGTTTGGTGTTAATGGTAATCCACTAATAGGAGAATCTGAATATTATTACACTAACCCTGAAACAGAAATAACAGATACTATAGATCTTATTAATAATAGCCCATTTAATTATCCTGTATTTATTATGGGGAGTTCTTATGATATTGATATCAGAGTATTATCAGTATATACAAATTTCGATTTAGCGGAAATTGTTTATGACACTGTACCTGTTCAAAATGCACAAGTAAGCTTAATAAACAATCTCGATATAACAGAACAAACACAGAACCTAGAAACCGATGAGACAGGTAGGGTTATTGACTATGATTATTTTAAAGTTGGATTACCTAATATGTCAATGAATACAGGTGATTTATCATCTTTTACTAAAACAATGACCATTACTGCCCAAGCAGGAAACTTTAATATCGCATGGAATGGCGGAGATGTTTATAGGGCTTATGTACTTGGCGGAGTAGATGCCGGTGGAGTTAATTATGTTACTTACGGGCCAGAAATACCAACATTCATATTACGCGATCCTCCAGGAGATAGAAGTTATACAATATTAGAACAGGGTAGTTCATTTAGCTCAAGTAGAGATTATAGTTATAACCTTGGTGGGTCAAGTGTTTACGACAATGTACTTATGCGAGGAGTCAAATTTGAGCTTGGTGGTGGACTTGCTGGTCCTGTATTTACTAGCGAGGTGCAATCTGATTTAAACGCTGGTATTTCAACTACACAATGGGTTGATAAAAGTGGAGAATACATGGAAAAATATACTTTTCATCAAACTTTTTCAACCAGCTCAGAGCCAAATGCTGTAGGAAGTATGGCCGATGTATATATAGGTAAATCAACAAATCTATTCTTTACCGAAACAGAAAACTTAAGGATATATCCTAAAACTTATTGCTCCGAATCTGGACTAGATTATTTAGAAGACACTGAATTATCTGACCCAACAGCAGATTACTCAATAGGTAAAAGACCGGGGTTTGCGGTAACAGACGACCCTTCAAGTACGTTTTTTATCTATTCGCAAAACCATATTTTAAATAATCTTTTGCCAACATATCGTGACTTAATATATGTATTACTTGCAAGTCCAAAATATGAAAGCAAAATAACCTCCGACCATTTATATTATGGCTTTAGTAACGACAACCCAGTTTGGGCAGATACTATAGCTATGTCAGGAGACACACAACCAAGTTATGAGTTTTTAGGAGAGCAGCAAGAAGTAGATTCTATTGCATTTCTAAATCAGCAAATTAGTATTTGGCTACAAACTATTGCACTTAACGAAGCTGCGAAACTTCAATCCGATATGGATGTTGTTGAAAACATTTCATTTGATGGTAATGCAGGTGAATATACAAACTCTGTAGAGATGACAACAGAGTCGTTTTCACATACGGACTATTTTTATAGATTCGAAGTTTTTGGAGGAACAGAAACAGGGTTTAGCATTAATAAAACCGGACTAATAACCTACAGTCAAACCTACAAAAACGTAGATCAATCTATTGGACAAACAGATATTGAAACGCAATCGCTAAAATGGACTTATGTGATAGATGATTCTAACCAAGGAGATTATTACAGTTTTAACGTAATGACATCTAGCCAAGGAATCTTAAGTGAAGGTAAAGAGTCTTTTCTTAACTCAAATAATTTTGATGAACCAGGATATAACATGGGAAATCTTGGTTCAGGGACGGCAGGTGCTATAGGCTCACTCCTAACGGGAGTGGCACTCTCAAAATTAGTAAACCCACTTGCAGGACAGGTGTTTAGTATGTTAAATACAGTTAAAACCGCTGGTGCATATATGGGTGCAATGGCTCATTATTCAAAAGATGTTAATAGCAGCGATGTATATTTTGGACTACAAGGAGCCTCTCCAATGTTTAAAATTATGGGAGGACAGTCGCGTTGTCCATACGAAGGCGAAGAATATACTGTGTTTTATATTGATTCTGTTACTCACGAACCTCTTTTATTGCATCTTGGAACGCAAGGACACGAAGCACCAAAAATAGAAATTGTGCCTGCAACTGTTATTAATGTTCCTGAGGGAAGTGCTGCAGTTTTTGAACTACAACTAATGAATGAAAGCCCAACAGGAAAAGACTTGACTTACGAACTTTTGGTAGATGAAGCTGCTAATCCAGATGGTGCAGTTATGAGAATTGATGGAGTAAACCCAAATAGACCGTTTTTTGTGCCTGCTGGAGAAACAATTACAAAAACACTTACTGTTGAGAGAGGTTCATCAGGTGTAATGGAATTCGATGATTTACAATTAATCTTACATTCAACATGTCAATACAATCCTGATGATAACTTCCCTGACATTGCAGATACTGTAGCTTTCTCTGCTCATTTTGTTCCAACTTGTACTGAAGTTAATTTTATGAACATCGCAAATAACTGGACAGTTAATGTGTATAATAGTAATATTATGCCTATTACTATTGGTAATTATAATATAAATCTTGCTACATTCGAGAAAGTTTACTTCCAGTATCAACAACCAGGTGCAACACCAACAACAGCTATGGTTTTGTATAACGACACAATTAATACAGATTGGGATGAGTACACTGGAGAAAAAATCTATATAGATAACCAATCTCAAGTAAGTTTTAACTGGAATACCACTGCATTAAATGATGGTAATTACACACTTATTTTAACAACTCTTTGTTCAGATGGCTCTATCTTCGAGACTGATCACTTAGAAGGAATTATTGATAGAATTACACCTCGACCATTTGGAACTCCAGAACCTGCTGACGGAATATTATCCTACGGTGAAGATATTTCTGTCCTATTTAACGAAGAGATTAATAGTGGAGAGCTTTACAATTTTGGACAATATGGTTCTGCTAGCTATATCTCTGTAAGAGGAATGTTAAATGGAACTGATTTAATTGATAGCCCAAGTTTACTACACGATGCAAGTGTTCATTTTGATGGTGAAGATGATTATATGAAAATTGATCATATTAATCTTGATCATACTGATTTTACAATTGAATTTTGGGCAAAAAGAAACGGCAACGGACGTGAAAATATTATCAATTTAGGTAATACAAGCAATGGTGGTTTATGGATTGGTTTTAACGAAACTGATAATTTTGTTGTAGAAATGGACGGACAGATTATGGTCTCCGAAAATTCGTATCCTAATCTCAATGAATGGGCATTCTATTCTGTGGGCTACAACAGAGGAAACGAATCGACCAACCCTCAATTGACATTATTTATATTAAGCGGTGTTAGTGGAACTCCAGAGATTCAGGAATTTGATATGTATTCTTCTCTGGAAGGAACAATGTATGTTGGATATTGCCCTGCTGATGGATCAGCATTTTATGGAAATATTCATGAATTAAGAATTTGGAATTACATGCGACTATCTACCGATATTTCTGCTCAAAAAGGACAAATCTTAAACGGGTACGAACAAGGATTATATGGATTGTGGCCAATGAATGAATCTGCGGGACTAATAGCAAAAGATATTGCTTTCGGTAGAAACGCTGAATTAAATGCAACTTGGCATGTTAGCCGCAATGGAAAAGGCTTAAATTTAGAAGGCGATAATTGTTTGCCGATTCCTGCTGGAGAAATGGTGTTTTCAAATCAATCAGACTTTACAATCGAATTTTGGTTTAAAACTGGGAATGATGATAATATTACATTACTGTCAAATGGCGATTTTGAAAACGACTTAAATGTTAATGGATGGCAAATAAATGCTGGAGTCGATTCACAAATCAGAATTGTAAATAATGGCAACGAAATTGTTGTTGATGCAACAGATCATCTGGATAATAATTGGCACCATTTTGCGATGTCGTTAAATAGAATTGGTTATTTGAATGTTTATTTAGATGCTAAGCTTGTTAAAACCTCGCCTGTTAGTAACTTTAAAGGTTTTGGAGCATCAAAACTTGTTGCAGGTGCAAGATGGTATAGTTTTTCAATGATAGATTATTTTGATCAATACATGACTGGTGCGATTGACGAAATTCGTGTCTGGAATTCAGCTCGAACAAAGGAACAAATCCAACGATACATGAATCATACCTTAAAAGGAGATGAACCAGGTTTAAAAGCATATTTCCCATTCGAAGATGTAACAATCGAAGATCCTTCTATTTCTAACGAAAATTCTGGGAACTTTACATTGGACTCTATTGGTATAGCTGGCGATACATTATTGGCTATAGATTATTTTACATCTGAGACTCCAAATATGAAACTTCAACGACCAGAGATATTAATTCCACATACTATTGTTGTCAGTGATGATGAAGTAATTATTACTCCGAATATTGATGATAACCAAATCGAAAATCAAATATTGGACATATCAATTAAAAAAGTTAAAGATCTTAATAATAACGAATTAGAATCCACAATAACATGGTCAGCATTTATTGATAAAAACAATGTGGTATGGGATATTCAAGAATTAAATGTTGAGAAATTCATTGAGGAAGAAACTTCTATTACTGTAAATATCCGAAATAAAGGAGGATTAAACGAATCATACAATATTACCAATATTCCTGTATGGATGGATGTTACTCCAAGTTCTGGAATACTATTGCCATTAGAAGTTGAGCAAATAGAAATAAAGATAAATCCAGAATTAAATATTGGGTCGTATCAACACGACTTAAACCTTGTTGCATCCATGGAATATAACGAAAGATTAGCGTTAAATATTAAAGTTAATGGACATGCACCAGATTGGAGTGTGGATCCAGAAAATTACACACTAACTGCAAATGTGATTGGTCAATTAAGTATATCTAATATTATCTCTACTGATGAAGACGATATTGTAGCTTGTTTTGTTGGTAACGAATGTCGTGGTGTTGCAAATGTAGAATATCTAAATAATCTTAATGTTTATTTATGTTTCATGAATATTTATGCAAATACTAACGGCGAAATAATGAGCTTTAAGGTATATGATGCAAGCACTGGCGATATTTATTCAAATGTAAGTCCGCATATAGAGTTTTTAGAAAATACAATATACGGAAGCTTGAACGATCCTTTACCAATTAACGCAACAAATTATGTTGAGCAAAATATTGATTTAACAGAATCTTGGAATTGGATATCTCTTTATGTTTATGGTAGCGAATTTAACAATCTAAATTTAGCATTAAATAATCCTTCGGCTGATAAAGGTGATCTTATAAAATCTCAATCAAGTTTTGCTAGCATGGAAAGTAACCACAATTGGTTAGGGTCTCTCAATAGTTTAAATGTTGAGTCATCATATAAGATAAAAGTTAGCGAAACACAGGTGTTTTCAGTCTCGGGATATCGTGTTATAGCTGATACTATTGAAATCCCGATTGTTAAAGGCTGGAACTGGATAGGATATCCTTTATCTGTACAAAAAACTGTTATGGAAGCAATGTCGAGTTTAACGCCTGCAAACAACGATATCCTAAAATCTCAACATCGGTTTGCAATTTATAATGAAGTTCAAGGATGGATTGGTAGTTTAACTTATATGCAACCTGGCGAAGGTTATGTGTTATATTCATCAAATAATGGAACTCTTGAGTATTCTTCTGGAATTGCTGCTAAAAACAGCATTGAGTTTGAAGATGATTCTCATTTGCCTAATACTGAGCAAAATATGACAATAATCTCAGAAGTTGATCTTGAAACACCTGAGTTGTACGAAATTATTGCGTATGATGAAAACGGACTATGTGGAAATGCTAAGCCTATGACTTTGCAAGACGGAAGAGTTGTTTTCTTTATTACTATAAATAGCAAAGCTCCAGAGATAGTTAGTTTTCAAGCGAAATCTATTTATGGCAACCAAAAAGCAAATGAGATAATTGGTTTTCAAGCTAACAGTATGATTGGTAGCATTAATGCTCCTTTACTTCTAACATTCGAAAATGATAATACAGATTTTGATGCAAATGTTTACCCTAACCCATTTAGCAGTAAGATAAGTCTTAACTTTCACCTAAATAACAGCCAGAAAGTGCAACTGAAGCTTTATAATGGATTAGGAACAGAAGTAAGTGCCGTAAGTGTTCACTTACCAAAGGGGAAACAAGAGATTGATCTCTTAGAAGTGCTTAAGCTTGGCAAAGACATCAGTAAGGGTGTTTACATGCTAAAACTTGAATATAACCAAAAAGAAAAGTTAATTAAGATAGTTAAGAATTAATCAATAATAGAAGCTTGTTACTGAGGAGGCTGAGACTTTTCAACGCCCCTTCAGTAATAATATTAAAAATATATAATTATGAAAAAACTAAGTATAATACTAATTGTAAGCTTATTCACAATTGTGTCTATTGCTCAACCATGGTCGGTTACACCTACTGATTATGAATTTTCAATGAATGTAATTGGGCAGGTCTCTATAGACAATAATATTGTTAATCAGCAAGCTTCATTTATTGGGGCATTTGTGGACGATATATGTGTAGGAGTTTGCTCGCCTGTTGAGGATGCGGGAGAACATAAATTGTTTTATTTAACTATCTACTCAAATCTATCGAGTGGTGATAATATTGAATTTAAATTTGTTGATCAAACTGATGCAGAAACACTAATTTCAAACACAATAGTTTTTGTATCTGACGGAATTATTGGCGATTCCCAAGCTCCTTTTGTTTGGTTTGATGTTGAGCTGTATGCATCAACAGATATTTTGAGTTTTAGCTTTGAAGAGCAGGTTTCTGCTGCGGAAATTAATACTACAACACATACAGTAAATATATCGGTCGAGAATGGAACAGTGTTGTCAAATTTAGTTCCTGAGTTTGTACTTTCTCCTGGAGCAATAGCAAGCATAAATTCGCTTGAGCAAGTATCTGGAGTTACCGCTAATGATTATTCTTCAGATGTGATATATCTTGTAACTGGTGCCGATGCTGCATCAACAAACTGGACTATTAGTGTTACGACTAATGGCTCAAATGTTGCAGAATTTAATTCAGATGTAGTTTCTATTTATCCGAATCCTGCAAGTGATTATTTATATATTATTTCTGAACATAATAATCTGGAGCATATTAAGATTATAGATGTTCAAGGTCGGATAATCAAAAAATCAAATATTATTAATGGAATGGTAGATATTGCTTTTTTAGACTCTGGAATTTACTTTGTTGAGTTTTTGCAAGATAATCTGCTGGTATATTATAAATTTATAAAAAAATAAAAAGATTTTTATTCTAATATTTTGCAATATTTTTACGTGTAATCCCATTTTCGAGGCTTGTTTCGTAGCCTAAGTTTTGAGGCTTTCGTTTTCTCCAAACTCGGATCTTGGAATGTTCTACTTACTTTCATATTTTTTTACTTAATAATTTTATAATTACATCTGCCTATATCTCCATTTTTGAAAACCCAAATAATTTTTTGCCCAAATCATGAAGCGATGCTCCAATATGATAAACATATCTCATGTTAGCCCGCATTATTCACCGCTTTTTGTAGAATATGTTAGTAAATGTCAGATTGTCAAACATTTATATTGTTTATCAAAAGTCATTAATGCACCCAAATTTTAGTGCTGCTTGCGATTGTCTTTGTG